>DASQGS010000335.1:0-3455 GCA_035632455.1 Thermoanaerobaculia bacterium
GATGGAATCATTCGTCACCGGCGCGTGGACGCATTTACCGACTCCCACCCGAGCGTCGCCGCATTCCGGCGCGTCCTCTTCCCGGAGCTCGGGCACAACGCGCGCGTCGTCAGCGACGTCTTCTACGATCACTTTCTGGCCTGCGACTTCGAGCGATGGAGCGGCGGCACGACGCTCGATGATTTCGTCGCCGGCGTCTATACCGTTCTCGACGACCACGCGCACGTTCTTCCTGGCCGCCTCGCGCTCGTCTATCCATTCATGCGGCGCGACGACTGGCTGCGGTCGTACCGCAACGTCGAAGGAATCTACACCGCGCTTTTCCATTTATCGAAGCGACTCAGCCGGCGGCCGCACCTCGAGCAGGCGACGCATTTCCTCACGGATCGCCGCGGAGAGCTCGGGGCGCGGTTCGAGGAGCTGTTTGTGGATTTGGTGGCGTACATACGACCTCAGGATGACGCTCAGTTCACAGAAAATACTCTTGACATCTCACCATCACCTTCTCCATCATCTTCGCGCCAATGAAACCAGCCCCTGTCTCCACCTGCATGTGTATCGCACGAATGTGTCAGGCGCGAATGCGCTGACGCGGGTGTAGCGGTACTACCGGCTTCACCCGCGGCACATGCCGAGGCGGTGGAGCCAGCCAGATCCCCAACCTCAATCTGACATCGAGACCCTGCGAGTCGCCGCATTGATGCGCGATTCTCCGGAAAGCGTTTCGATCTCTCTTGAGCCGTACGACGAGAAGGCCCATCGCCCCGAACGGGGAGATGGGCTTTTTTCATTCGGCGCGAAAACGAGATCGAGAACGAAACGAAAAGGAGAAACGAAATCATGTCGAGCAACCGCCGCTTCGAGACCCTTCAAGTTCACGCCGGACAGGAGCCCGCGCCTGGCACGAACGCCCGGGCCGTGCCGATCTACCAGACCACCTCCTACACCTTCAACGATGCCGATCATGGAGCGCGCCTCTTCGCGCTGCAGGAATTCGGCAACATTTACACGCGGATCATGAATCCGACCACGGACGTCTTCGAGAAGCGCATCGCCGCGCTTGAAGGCGGCGTGGCCGCGCTGGCCACGGGCAGCGGACAGGCCGCGCAATTCCTCGCCCTCTCCACCATCGCCGAGGCGGGCGACAACATCGTCTCCACCAGCTTCCTCTACGGCGGGACTTACAACCAATTCAAAGTCAGCTTTCCTCGGTTGGGAATTGACGTCCGATTCGTTGACGGCGACGACCCCGCGGAATTCGAAAAGAAGATCGACAACTACACCAAGGCCATCTACGTCGAGACCATCGGCAATCCGCGATTCAACATCCCCGATTTCGAAGCGCTGGCCGCAGTGGCCAAGAAGCATGGCGTTCCGCTCGTCGTCGATAACACCTTCGGCGCCGGCGGCTATCTCTCGCGTCCCATCGAGCACGGTGCGGACATCGTCGTGGCCTCGGCGACGAAGTGGATCGGCGGCCATGGAACCTCGATCGGCGGCGTGATCGTCGACGCCGGCAGATTCGATTGGGGCAACGGCCGCTTCCCGACGTTCACCACGCCCGCGCCCGGCTACCACGGACTCAACTTCTGGGAGACCTTCGGCCCGAACAGTCCGTTCGGCAACATCGCCTTCATCATCAGGGCGCGAGTGGAAGGCCTTCGCGACTTTGGCCCCGCGCTCAGCCCGTTCAACTCATTCCTCTTCCTGCAAGGCCTCGAGACGCTGTCGTTGCGCGTGCAGCGCCACACCGACAATGCCCTCGATCTCGCGCAGTGGCTTCAGAAGCGGCCCGAAGTCGATTGGGTCAGCTACCCCGGACTTCCCGAGCATCCCTATCACCGTCTCGCGAAGAAGTATCTCCGCAACGGATTCGGCGGCGTGCTCGCGTTCGGAATCGCCGGCGGGCTCGAAGCGGGCCGCGCGTTCATCGACAACGTCGAGCTGGCCAGCCATCTGGCCAACGTCGGCGATGCCAAGACGCTGGTCATCCACCCGGCCTCGACGACGCACCAGCAACTCGGTGCCGAGGAACAGCGGGCCAGCGGCGTGACCCCCGACCTCGTACGCGTCTCCGTTGGAATCGAGCACATCGACGACATCAAGGACGACTTCGACGCGGCCTTCCGGCGCATTCGGAAGGAGGCTGCGGCATGAAGGAGATCTCGAAGCAGACGCGTTTCTTTGATCTGCCGATCCCGTTCGTCTTCGAATCGCAGGACGTCATCGAGAACGTGCAGGTGGCCTATCGGACGTGGGGGCGGCTCAATGCCGCCCGCACCAACGGCGTGCTCGTCTGTCATGCCCTCACCGGCAATGCCGACGCTGACGATTGGTGGGAGCCGTTGTTCGGCGAGGGCCGGGCGCTCGATCCGGCGCGCGACTTCATCGTGTCGTCGAACATTCTCGGCAGTTGCTACGGCACGACCGGGCCGGCCTCGGAGGGCGAGATCTGGGGCGCCGCGTTTCCGCCGATCACGATCCGCGACATCGTCTCGCTACAGCGCCTGCTGGTACGCCACCTCGGGATCAAGCGGCTCAGGCTCGTGATCGGCGGGTCGCTCGGCGGAATGCAGGTGCTGGAGTGGGCCCTGGCTGCGCCGGACCTCGTGGAGGCCATCGCGCCGATCGCCGTGTCGGGCCGTCACTCGGCGTGGACCATCGGCCTTTCCGAGGCGCAGCGCCAGGCGATCTTCGCCGACCCTGATTGGCGCGACGGTGCCTACGCGCTCGACGCACAGCCACGGCATGGGCTGGCCATCGCCCGCATGATCGCGATGGCCACGTATCGAAGCCACGCCAGTTTTGAATCGCGATTCGGACGCGAGCGCGATGCGGGCGGCACGTTTGCCGTCGAAAGCTACTTGCGCCATCAAGGGCAGAAGCTCGTCGATCGCTTCGACGCCAACTGCTACGTCGCGCTGACGAAGGCGATGGACTCGCACGATGTCGCGCGCGATCGCGGCACGTACGAGGCCACGCTCGCCTCCATCGCTCATCCCGCGCTGATCGTGTCGGTCGACAGCGACGTCCTCTATCCGCCGGCCGAGCAGCAGGAGCTGGCGATGCTGATGCCGAACGCGCGGCTCGAAACACTCTCGTCGCCGCACGGCCACGACGCGTTCCTGATCGAGATGGACGCGCTCAGCGAGATCGTCGCGGACTTTCGCGCCAGGCTCGGGGTCGCTGATGCTCACGTCATCCTGAGCCGCGCAGACGGCGAAGGATCTTGTGACGGCGGAGTCAGTGCCAAGGAGATCCTTCGGCGCGCTTCACCCCTTCGGGGTTCCGCCGCCTCAGGATGACGAACCCCCGGAGGACATCATGCGCATTCTGAAATTCGGAGGTACCTCGGTCGCCAACGCGCTGCCGGCGGTGATCGACATCGTCCGCCGCTCCGCCTCGGAGGATCGCGTCGTGGTTGTCGTGTCGGCGCTCGACGGCGTCACGCGGCA
>DASQGS010000336.1:0-2402 GCA_035632455.1 Thermoanaerobaculia bacterium
AACTTCTGATCGACTCGATCAAGGCCCTGATGCGCGAGAACAAGGAGATCCTCTGGGGCTCGATGGTCAAGCAGACCATGCAGCGTAAGAAGCCGACGTTCAACGAGGAGTACTACGGCTACAACACCTTCAGCGATCTGCTCGAAGACGCCCAGAGCAACAACGTCATCAAGATCAAGAAGGACCTCAAGAGCGGAACCTACGTGATCACGGGATTCGCGCAGCCGGCGGCCTAGTGGCCGGAGTCCTTGAGCTCGACTTCAGCCTACGGTTGCGCTGGTTGTAATCGCTGGTATACTCGACCAGCATGGGACGCCAGGTAAGAACCAAGAAAATCACCGTCGAGGTTCCAGCGGACGTGCTCGACCGAGCCACGGCCGAAGGGGAAGGCATCACCGAGGTAGTGCGCGAAGCTCTGGCCCTCCGCGCGAGCCAACAAGCCTGGCAGCGGCTGGAGCGGTGGTCCGGCAAGGTGAAGTGGTCGATCAGCCTCGAGGAGCTCCGCCAAGATTGATCGCCATCGATACCAGCTCACTGCGCCGATTCCTGGCCGGCGAGACCGGCCATGACGTCGATGTGATACGGACCGCGATCGTGCACGGGCGCGGATCTCTCCCGCCAGCCGTTCTCTGCGAAGTCCTCAGCGATCCTTCTCTCCCCGCTGCGTTGATCGAAGACATTACGAGTCTGCCGGTGCTCGATGTTTCCGAGGGCTTCTGGCATCGTGCGGGTCTTCTGCGCGCCCGGCTGATCAAGTCCGGCCACAAGGCGAAACTCGCGGACGTTCTTATTGCGCAGTCATGCATCGATCATGAGCTCCCGCTTGTCACGCACGACCGCGACTTCCGCCATTTCTCGCGACACGGTTTGAAGCTCCTTTGAGCCTCCACCGTCCCGTTCACCGCACTTTGAGCACGAGCTTGCCGAAATGCTCGTTGGATTTCATCATCCGATGCGCATCAGCGGCCTGGTCGAACGCGAACACCTGGTGAATCGCCGGATGGATGCGTCCTGCTCGCAGGTCGTCGCCGAAGCGGGCCAGGAACTGCCGCACGATCTCTGCCTTGTCTTCCCTCGGCCGCGCCCGGAGCGTCGTGCCGATGATCTTCAGGCGCCGGCTCAGCACCGCCCCCATGTCCAATTCCGCCGACGGGACGCCTCCCATCGAGCCGATGTTCACGAGCCGTCCGCCCATGCCGAGCGCCGAGATGTGCCGAGGAAGGTAGCGGGCGCCGATATGATCGAGGATGACGTCGACGCCCCGCCCCTCGGTGATCTCGCGGGCCCGCACCGCGAAGTCCTCGGTTTCGTAGTTGATCGCGGCATCCGCTCCATGTTCCAGACATCGCGCGCCTTTCTCCGCCGAGCCCGCGGTGACGATGACGTTCGCCCCGGCCAGCTTGAGCAGCGTCGTGGCAGACGTGGATACACCGCTACCGCCGCCCTGCAGGAGAACCCACTCGCCTCGCTGCACTTTCGCAAGCATGAAGAGGCTGATGAACGCGGTGAGGAATGTCTCCGGGATCGCGCCGGCTTCCTGGTCGCTGATCGCGTCGGGCACGTGCATGGCGGAATCGGCGTGGGCAACGACTTCCTCTGCATAGCCGCCGGCTGCGAGAAGAGCCATGACCCGCTCTCCGCGCCTCCATCCCTCCACCGACACTCCAACCTCCATCACCTCCCCGGCGCACTCGAGCCCGAGCAGGTCGGAGGCGCCGGGTGGCGGCGGGTAGAATCCCTGGCGTTGCAACAGGTCTGCGCGATTGACGCCGGCATAGGTTACGGCGATGCGAATGTCGTCCGGCCCGAGCAACGGGGCCTCGACCTCGCCGGTCCGCAACACGTCTTCATCACCAAATCGATCGAACACGATGGCACGCATGGCGTGCGTTATAACGCGGAGAGCGGCGATTGGCGAGTGTCGATTGCGACGAGACAGTCGTGCCCGGCCTCACGACGGCGGACACGACGGAGCGCCGCCGGGACGGCCGCGCACCGCATCTACTCGTAGCGCAGGGCGTCGATGGGATCGAGGCGCGCGGCCTTGAGAGCCGGGAAGAATCCGAAGCAGATGCCCACGGCTCCGGCGACGCCGAACGAGAGCACGATGGACGATGGGCTCACGATGATCGGCCAATTCAGAAGATCTTTCATTACCAGAGAAGCTCCCGAGCCGCCGGCGATGCCGATCAGTCCGCCGACGATGGAGAGAGTGACCGCTTCAAATAGGAATTGCAGGAGCACGTGCCGCCCCTTCGCGCCGATGGCCATGCGGATGCCGATCTCGCGCGTTCGCTCGGTGACGCTCACGAGCATGATGTTCATGATCCCGATTCCACCGACGAAGAGCGAGATCCCGGCGATGGAGAGGAGCAGGATGCGCAGCGTGTTCATCTGAGCCT
>DASQGS010000337.1:0-3544 GCA_035632455.1 Thermoanaerobaculia bacterium
AACCTTAGTGCTCTTGGATTCCAGCGTCAAGGTCTCTACTTCGCGTCACCGAGGGCAAGGCCGACTCGCGGCGTCCGGGTCCACCGCGGAACGTTGAAGCTGCATCACCCCGAATACCGAACCGCAGGACTTCCCGCCGGATAGAACACGCCGAGGAGGTGCATCTCGCCGTCGCCGCGGTTCTCGAGGCAGTGCGTCTGGCCGTACGGAAGGAAGATGCAGGAGCCGGGCGCGATCGGCGTGCTCGACGCGCCGGCCCACATCACGCCGTGGCCTCGAAGGATGCAGATGACCTCTTCGTACTTGTGGAAGTGATCGGGCGCGCGGCCCGGCGGAATCGAGCCCACGAACTGCGTCACCTGCGTGCTGCCGGCGTCCTCGTTGAGGATCTCGCGATACCAGCGATCGCCGGTGCGCTGGATCGGGCGCTCGTGCAGCGCCACGACCGGCTTCGCGCCGGCGACTCTCGATCCCGGCAGATAGCCCGGAAGCTCGGCGCCGGGCTCGGGACATCGCGAGCTGACGAGCGTCATCGGCGCGGCCGAGCCGTTCGCGAGCGTCAGCGCCGTGCCCGGCGCGGCGTAGATGCCAGTGTCCGGCGCGAGGTCGAAGCGCTGGCCATCGATCGTCGCCACGCCGATTCCTTCGATTGCGTAGAGCACTTCATCGCAGGCGTCGTTCCGGATCGATGCCGTCGCGCCGCCGTCGAGCTCCAGCACGCGCAGCGAGATCGCCCGCGCTCCCGAGTCCCGTCCGACGCGCGTCCAGATGCGCAGCGGGCCTTCACGAGTCGCCGGGCCTTCCTTCAGTTCGCTGACGCGGACGCCGCCGTCGAGGATGATCATGTGAATCCAATGCTAAATGGTGAATGTTGAATGTTGAATGTTGAATTGTGCCCAAGAAAAGACGTCGCGTCGAAGGGGCCGAGCATTTAACATTTAACATTCAACATTCAACATTTAACATTGGCTGTTCAGGTTCCGCCCCGGAGAAGCCCATGACGACCCCCGATGACGACCGCCAACGCGCGGGCATCCATGCCACGAACCAGGATTTCGTTCGTTACGATCAGGTCGAGAAGCGGCAGACCTACAACCTCGCGGAGGCTGGCGAGGAGGAGTTCGACGACGAATTCCGCATCCAAACCTGCGACATCGGCGGCTTTCTGCGCGGTGGCGAACGGGAGAAGCGTGCATTCGCGACGCAGCTCGGCGATGCGCTCCGCGAGATCGGGTTCGCGATTCTCACCGGACATGGCGTCGATCCCGCGCTCTACGACGAGGCCGGTGCGAAGGTCGAGGAGATGTTCACGCGTTGCTCGCTCGAGGAGAAGATGCGCTTCCGCGCGGAGCGCCACGGCTCGGTGAACCAGGGCTACTTCCCGATCAAGGAAACGAGCAACATGCACCCCGATCTCGTCGAGGGCTGGGTCTTCTGCCGCCGGGCGTTCGACCTCGGCGAGGCTCCGGTTCGCGTGGATTCGTCCTGGCCATTGCCGGAGTACGAGCCGTTTTTCCGCACGCTCGCCCGCGCACACGAAGCGCTGATTCTCCCAGTGATGCAGAGCCTGCTCATGTACCTCGGCTGCGATCCGCACCTCTACGACGGGAGGCTCACGCGCACGAACTTCGGCCTTCGCCTCAACTACTATCCGCCGGTCTCGGATGAGGACGATGCCTCCGGCGCCGCGCGCCTCCTCGGACACGAGGACGTCGACCTCTTCACGTTTCTCCCGGCGCCCCGCGTCGAAGGCTTGCAGGTCCTCAATCGCCGCAACATGAAATGGGTCCGCCTCGTCGCCCCGCCCGGCTCGATCATCCTCAACACCGGCGATTACATGCAGCGCATCAGCAACGACATCTTCCCGTCGACTACGCATCGCGTCGGCAAGCCGCGCGATGCCGGGCAGCGCAAGCTGTCGCGCACGTCGTTTCCGATGGCCGTCTACGTGTGGGAAGACGAGATCCTCGAAGTTCTGCCCGGTATCCCCGAGCCGAAGTATCCGGCCGTGAAGGCGATCCAGTTCCACACCAGCATCACCAGCAAGTTCTACGGCGACGGGTACGCGGTGAGATGAAGATGACCGATCCTCTTCTCCGCTACCGCGATCGCTTCCCGATCCTCCGGAAGACGAAGTACCTCGTCTCCCACTCCCTCGGCGCGATGCCTGATTCCGCACGCGACGCGCTGGTCGAATACGCCGACCTCTGGGCCTCGCGCGGCGTGCGTGCGTGGGGCGACCGCTGGTGGATGATGTCGGTGGAGATCGGCGATCTGATCGCACCGCTCATCGGCGCGCCGATGGGATCGGTGGTGATGCTGCCGAATGTCACCACCGCCGAGGCCGTGGTCCTCTCGTCGTTCGACTACACCACGCGGCGCAATCGAGTCGTGATCGTCGACGGCGAGTTCCCATCCGTCCGCTACATCTACGATCGCCTGGCCCAGCGTCTCGGCGCCGAGATCGTCACGATCGAGCACGATCCCTCCGGCCTCGGTTTCGATTTGGAGCGCTTGCTCGAGGCCATCGACGAGCGGACCCAGATCGTCCCGATCTCGCACGTGCTCTTCGAATCGTCGTTCATGATCGACATCGAGCCCATCGCCCGCCGTTGCCGCGAGGTCGGGGCGACGCTGGTCCTCGATGTTTTCCAATCGGCCGGCATCGTCCCGCTGCACGTGAAGGACTGGGGCGCGACGATCGCGGTCGGCGGTGTGCTCAAGTGGCTCTGCGGTGGGCCGGGCGGCTCGTTTCTCTATGTCGATCCCGAGTTGCGGCCGAAGCTGGAGCCGAGCTTCACCGGCTGGATGGCGCACGCGAATCCCTTCGGCTTCGAGCCGCCGCCGATGCGTTTCCGCGATGATGCCCTCCGCTTCGCCCTCGGTACGCCGCCGGTCCCGGCGCTCTACGCCGCCCGCGAGGGGCCGAAGATCATCGCCGAGGCCACCGGCGGCAACATGTTGACCATCAGGGAGAAATCGCTCCGTCAGACGCAGAAGCTGATCGACATGGCCGACGCCCGAGGTTTCGTGCTGCGCACGCCGAGACCGGACGCGCAGCGCGGCGGCTCGGTCTCGATGCGCATCCCTCACGCCCGCGAAGTGGCCCTAGAGCTCAACGCCGAGGACATCGTCTGCGACTACCGTCCCGCCTCCGGCGTCCGCTTCTCCCCGCACTTCTACACAACGGACGAGGAGCTGGACCAGGCGTTCGAAGTCGTCGACGACATCCTCGAGAGCGAGCGCTGGAAGCGGCAGTTGGCTAAGCAGACGATCGTGACGTAGGGCGTTTTGGACTGCGGCGGCTCGCTAGGCCGCCGAAGGCGGCAAGAGTGTGTAGCCCCCGCCTTCAGGCGGGGGTCTCGCGGTCCGACGAATTATTGATTTGCGTGAGCCGCCGAGGCGGCGATAGATGAGTTCTTGTCGGTGGAGATGTAGACGTGGAGGTTTCGCCCGCGTTGCGGGCTCGACCAGGTCTTTTAGGGCGTGCCCACGGACCCCCGCCTGAAGGCGGGGGCTACATACTTTCGCCGCCTTCGGCGGC
>DASQGS010000338.1:0-4450 GCA_035632455.1 Thermoanaerobaculia bacterium
CGGGGGATCCCTCGGCGAGCTCCACCCCTTCGGGGTTTTGCCGCCTCAGGATGACACCGCTCCTCACTTCTTCCACTCCCTGATCCGCGCCGCGACCTTCTCCGGCGTGAAACCGAAGTGCTCGGCGATGGCTTCGTACGGCGCCGAGGCGCCGAAGCGGTCGATGCCGATCACGAGAGCGCCGCGGTCCACATACTTGTGCCAGCCGTCGGAGCGTCCCGCCTCGATCGCCACGATCCGGCTGCGATCGGAACCGAGGATTTGGTTCTGGTAGTCAACATCCTGACGATCGAAGAGATCGAGCGATGGCGCCGAGACCACGCGCGCCTGGATGCCGTCCGCCCGCAGCAGGTCCGCGGCTTTGATCGCCAGCGCGACTTCCGACCCGGTAGCGATGATCGTGATCTCGCCCTCGGCGTAGCGGTCGAGCACGTACGCTCCGCGCCAGATCACATGCGGATCGAATCCCTCGCCGCGCGCGATCGGATCAAGCTTCTGCCGCGTCAGAACCATGCACGTCGGTCCCTGACTCCGACCCACCGCCCACGCCCATGTCATCGCGACTTCGGTGCCATCGGCGGGCCGGAAGAGCGTCATGTTCGGGATCAGCCGAAGCGCGAAG
The DNA here is from genome assembly GCA_035632455.1 of Thermoanaerobaculia bacterium. Lineage (GTDB taxonomy): Bacteria > Acidobacteriota > Thermoanaerobaculia > Gp7-AA8 > Gp7-AA8 > DASQGS01. The sequence goes on from DASQGS010000338.1 coordinate 623, forward strand.
AGATGCTCGATCGGCTGATGGGTCGGCCCGTCCTCACCGAGGAAGACCGAATCGTGCGTGTACACGAAGATCGACGGGATGTTCATCAACGCCGCGAGACGCACCGAGGGACGCATGTAGTCGGAGAAAATCAGGAACGTGGCGCCGTACGCGCGCCACGAGCCGTACAGCGTCAGGCCGTTAAGGATCGCGCCCATCGCGTGCTCGCGGATGCCGAAGTGGAATTTGCGATTCGCGAAGACCTCAGGCGCCGGCGATTTCTCCTCGGCGCCTTTCGCGCGCTCGATGCTCCCCGAGGCCTTGATCAGCGTGTTCGTCGACGGCGCGAGATCCGCCGAGCCGCCGACGACGAACGGCGCGATCTCCGCCAGCTTCTGAATCACCTGTCCCGACAGCGCCCGCGTGGCGAGGGCCTTGTCTGACCGGCCGGCTTCGACGAGCTGCAGTTCGTAGCCCTCCGGCAGTTTGTGCTCCCAGTAGCGCTCCCACTCCTCGACGAGCTGCGGGTTGCGGGCCCGCCAATCGGTCATCGCTTTCTCCCACTTCTTCCGCTCCCGCGCGAGCTTCTTCGTCTTTCGCGCGAATTCCTCGCGCACCTCGGGCGGCACGAAGAACGCCGGCTCCAGCGGCCATCCGAGGGCCTCCTTCGTCGCCTTCGCTTCGTCCGGTCCGAGCGGCTCGCCATGCGCGCGCGCCGTGCCGTGGTACTTCGGACTGCCGAATCCGATCACTGTCCTCGAGATGATCAACGAAGGCTTGTCGGTCACCTTCTGCGCTTTCTTCAACGCCTTGCGAATGGCGTCGCGATCGTGGCCGTCGATGCTCTGGACGTGCCAGTGCACGGCCTCGAATCGTTTCTTCACATCATCCGAGTACGAGAGCCGGGTCTCCCCTTCGATCGAGATGTGGTTGTCGTCATAGAAGAAGATCAGGTTGCCCAATCCGAGGTGACCGGCGATCGACGCTGCCTCGGAGCTGATCCCCTCCATCAGATCGCCGTCCGAGCAGATCCCGTAGATGTGGTGGCTCACGGGCTGGAACCCTTCGCCGCCGTTGAAGCGCGCAGCCATCATCTTTTGGCCGAGTGCCATGCCGACCGAATTGGCGAAGCCCTGTCCGAGCGGACCGGTCGTGACCTCGATCCCCGAGGCGTGCCCGTACTCCGGATGCCCAGCGGTACGGGAGCCCCATTGCCGGAAGTTCTGCAACTCCTCGATCGTCATCTCGGGATACCCGGTGAGGTGCAGCAGCGAGTAGAGCAGCATCGACGCGTGGCCCGCGGAGAGCACGAAGCGGTCGCGATTCTTCCAATGCGGATCTTTCGGATCGTGATGCAGAAACTCCGTCCAGACCACGAAGGCGATGTCGGCCAACCCCATCGGTGTACCGGGATGGCCGGATTTCGCGCGCTCGACGGCGTCGACGGCGAGGAAGCGGATCGTGTTGACGCAGCGCTCCTCGAGCTCGTTGTTCCGCGAGCTCGACGCCTCGGCGGGCGGTGCGGCGGCGGCAACGTTCGTTTCCGCAGCGCCACTCGCTCCGGTAGCTTGTTCTTCCATGAAACCTCCTGGTTGAAGGGTTGGGATTATACTCGGTGACATTCCACCCAATCCCGACATCGACTGGAGGCGCCGATGACGCGAGATGAGTCTGTCACGGTGAAGGGTTTGCCCGTTCGCAGTCTCCAAAAGTTCATCGATACCGACCTCACGCCCGACCAGCGCGAACGCGCGTTCTCCCGGCTCCCGGCCGAGTATTCCGCGCGCTTCAGCCGGCCGGTTCTGGCCACCGAGACCGTTCCCGTTCATATGCTCAACGTGCTCACCGAGGAGGCGGCGCAGGCGAAAGGCGAATCGCTGGACAGCTTCGCCCGTCGCGCCGGCCGCGAGGCCGCAGGAGATGCGATCAGGGGCATCTACCGTTTCTTCGCCATGGTGATGACTCCGCCGGCGTTGCTGGGCAAGGCCTCGCAGATGTGGAAGTCGCTCTACAACCAGGGACTGATGACGATCGAGGATCAGACCGGCAACAGCGCGCGCATCCGCATCCTCGAGTTCCCCTCGGAGCTCGCCGGCTGCTCGCGCATCACCGGCTGGATCGAGCGTATGGCTGAGCTCACCGGCGCCCGCAATGTGAAGATCGAACACACGAAATGCTTCACCAGAAACGGCGAGCCATGCGAGTGGGCGGTGCGCTGGGAGTAGCGCCGGCGAGGCAAGTGTGGCACAGACACTCTTGTCTGTGCCGCCACGACGCTTCCAAGGAGATCCTTCGCCGTCTAGGCGGCTCAGGATGACGTGAAGGCAAACAACCCGCCCTGCACGATCCTCGTCGAATAGGCGCTCTGCTCGAGCGTCAGCAGCACTCCATCGATTCCACCGTTGATTCTGCGCTCTTCCCGTGCGTGTTCTTCTGACCAGAAGAATACGGAGCGCATTCAATAGGCTCGGATGATGTTGGCCTCGGCGAATCCCGTCCAATCGACGTTGGGCTCGAACACCAGCGGGTTGGCCTCGCCGTCAACGCGCGCCTTCAGCTCGCTGTCCACGTTCAACTTCATCGGCTGCGCGCAGTGCGCGCAGTGCGTGGTGATCTCAACCTCGAGTGTCTGTCGAAATAAACGCCCTTGCACGAAGGGCGCCGCGATTGCGTCCTCCGCTCACGCCGCGAAGCAGCGCTCGCCGGTGCTGAACGCAAGCGCATGCGGCGTGCGATCCACCGTGAGCGGAAACGCCCACGACACGAAGCCATCGTCCTTTCGCACCAGGAAGAACAACTGCTTCTCCAACTCCCGGACGATCTCCACCACGCGATCCAGCGGCAAGCCGAGCTCCGCCGCGATCTCCGGAGGCGGCAATGGTCTCCCCCGGCGAGCGAGCTGCTCGACGACAAAGTAGCGGACCCGGTGGTGCTCCGCGCTCATGAATGCCAGGCGCTGCTTCATCGACGCGGGCACCGCCGCGAGTTGCGCTTCCCACTCCTCGCGAGGCTGCCGTTCGATCTCCGTGCCTCGGGCCAACAGCATGGTGTCGCTCATCGATCTCATCTCCTTTCGACGCGCTCGTTCCGAGCGATCGATCACTTCGCGGGCTTCTCGGGGGCGAGGACCTTGTTCATCGCCTCACCCCAACCGGCGACCTGGGCATTGAAGTGCTGCGCATGCATCTCCAGAGCGCTGTTCCCCGCCTCGGAGAGCGACGTCCAGTCGTACGTTACGGTAGCCAGCGAATCCTGATCTCCGGACGGCGCCACCTCGCAGCGAAGCCGCGTGAGCATCTCGTCGGATATGATCAGGTACTCGATCACGCGCGCCGAGGCGTCGAGCCGCGTCACAACCCAAAGAGCCTTCTCCTTCCCGTTGTGAAAGACCATGCCCGTTGCGTCCGGCCCGGCGTGTGAACCGACGGGGATGGGATCCCAATGAGGAGCTCCCCAGAGCCTCTCGCCCGATGGCGTGAACAGATTGAAGCTCGCATCCGGCGAGCCGTGCAGGACAAGCTGCGTCGAGGCCCGAGAGTGCTTCGCGGTGAAAGATGCGGAGTCGCCGGCGAGGCAGGTGGACTGCGGCGCGATAGCAAGAGCGATGGCAAAGGCAAACGCGCACAGAGCGAATCGAGGCTTCATGAATCCTCCTTTAATCTAGGTATCTTGGTATCTTAATACTGTGATATCCAAAAGGCAAGCTGGAGTGCGACGCGATCCGTTGACGCTTCTCTAAGAGTCAAAATCCGGCGACGGCGACGGCAACGCCAACGGGGAGCGGCTGCTGCCGCCCGTAAACGTCAAGGGACGCCAATGGCAACGGCGGGAGATCCCTCTTTACGTTCC
>DASQGS010000339.1:0-2550 GCA_035632455.1 Thermoanaerobaculia bacterium
CCATGAGCGCGGGCGAGCTGGCGATCCTTCCGATGCTGCTGGCCCGCGGAGCGCGGGAAGACGGCTCGTAGGCGATACGCGTTCCGATCGCACCTGCCGCCTGCCGCAGTCGCTTCAGCAGGAGCAGTACACACGGGCACGCGTCGCGACGTATTCGGGATCGACCGGCTTCATCAGCGTCTCGTCGGCCCACGGCGCGAACGTCCGCAGCTCGGGGTTCGGCTCACCGATGATGATCACTCCGCACTTGACCGCGTCCCGGTTGTCGCGAAGGTATGCCACGGCCTTCATCCCTTTTCGTTTCGCGAGGTCGACGCCGACGATGACGACCTGATAAAGCGGACGGCCGCCGCTCAGCGCCTTCACGGCCTCGTCGCCATCGGTCGTGAACGTGACGCTGAAATGGTTCTCGTCGAGCGTCTTGATGAGAGCGCTTCGGAAGGAATCGTTCTCGTAAATCAAGAGGACCGGACAACTGGGCGCAACCATACGTGCGCCGGCGGCGCAAACTGCGCGCCAGTGCAGCGACTGTTACTGCCGCAGCGCCCGCTCGTACGCGGCGAGCACGTCGCGGCCGAAACAGGCGAAGATCACGCGCTCGATTTCCGGATGCTTCTCTACAAACGCCTTCGTCTCGCGCAAGGCGATCGCAGTCGCTTTCTCGATCGGGTAACCATAGATGCCGCAGCTGATTGCCGGGAATGCGATGCTGCGGACCCCGTGCTCGAGCGCAAGCTGCAGGCTCGAGCGGTAGCACGACGCCAGCAGGTCCGGTTCGCCGCCGTGGCCGCCGCGCCATACGGGACCGACGGTGTGGATGACGTATTTCGCCGGAAGGCGGTATCCCTTCGTGATCTTTGCCTGGCCGGTCGGACAGCCGCCGAGGGTGCGGCATTCGGTCAGCAGCTCGCGGCCGGCGGCGCGGTGGATGGCCCCGTCGACGCCGCCTCCGCCGAGGAGCGACGTGTTCGCCGCGTTGACGATGGCGTCGACGTGAAGCGTCGTGATGTCGGCTTCGATGGCTTCGAGCATGTTCCCGTCAGTCCAATCCAACCACGCGCGCCTGTCATTCCGAGCGTAGCGAGGAATCTGGGGGAAGGGAGGCGCACAGCTCATGAACTTCAGTCCACCCGGTTCCGCGCTCGCAATGACGAAGCTACTTCTTCCTCCCCATCTTCACCACGATCTCGAACTCGCTCTTCGTTACCGGCTGAATGGAGAGGCGCGAACCCTTCCTGGTCACCACCATGTTCTCGAGGCCGGGAGTCTCTTTGAGCGTATCGAGCGGCACGATGTGCGGGAACTTCTCGACGAACCCGAGGTCGACCATGACCCAGATCGAATCCTCTCTGGTCGCCTTCGGGTCGTAGTACTTGTGACCCTTCTGGGTGGCGAACTTGTCCGGGTACGCTTCGCGGACGATCTCGGCGACGCCGGTGACGCCTGATGGATCGGCATTCGACGCGTAGAAGAGAACCTTGTCGCCGGCGTGCATCTCATCGCGCATGAAATTGCGCGCCTGGTAATTCCGCACGCCCTCCCAGCTCGTGGTCTTGTCGCGCTCGAGGGCTTCGATCGTGTACGCGGCGGGCTCGCATTTCATCAGCCAGTACTTCATGCGCACAATTATGGCTTTGTTCAGACAAGTCCCGAAGGGGCTTCGGGCATGGCGAGCGGGTGTATTCACCACGGAGGCACAGAGAACACAGAGGTGCACAGAGGCCTCTGTGAATCTCTGTGATCTCTGTGCCTCTGTGGTGAATACCGGCGAGCCGTCGTCACAAGGTTCCCCTTCGGGACACCGGCGCGCTTGTTGCTCTGGCAGGTTCAGCCATGGTGTCGTTCGAAAAGGCGCCGCCGGAGGCTTTGCAGCTGCTGCCGAAGAGGATTCGCGAGCTCGGGTTGCGCCTGGAGGGAACACCGCTGGCCGGCCAGATCGAAGAGCTGTATCGCGAGCTCGACGAGCACGGACTGCACCGCTTCCGGCCGCTCTGCTACCTCTCGGATGAATGGGGCTGCCCCTCGGGCGAGCCGGTGATCGGCATCCCGTTCTACCTCGCCGACCCGCGTGTCGCCGAGATCGAGCGCGCCATGAACGACGTCGAGAACGAGCGCGAAGTGATGATGTACCTCCGTCACGAGGCGGGCCACGCGTTCAACTACGCATACGAGCTCTACCAGCGCGAAGAGTGGCGTGATCTGTTCGGCCCCTTCCGCCGCCCTTACCGCGACGACTACGCCTTTTCGCCGTTCTCGCGCGATTACGTCCGGCACATCGCCGGCTGGTACGCGCAGAAGCACCCCGACGAGGATTTCGCCGAGACGTTCGCGGTGTGGCTCGATCCCGACTCGCAGTGGCGCGAGCGCTACAGCGGCTGGCCGGCCATGCGAAAGTTGCTCTACGTCGACCGCGTGGCCCACGAGCTCGGCGAGGCCGAACCAGTGCGCACCGCCGGACACACGGACATCACCGTCGAAGAGATGGATGAGACGGTCGAGGAGTTCTATCGCGGCCGCACCGTCGACGAATCGTCGATGGTGGCAGGCCTC
>DASQGS010000340.1:0-28746 GCA_035632455.1 Thermoanaerobaculia bacterium
TGCGGGAAGACGACGAACCTCCAGTGGATCTACGACAAGACCAATCCCCAAGCAAAGGGTAAGCTGATCTCGCTTGCGACGGAGACGGATCGGACCCTGTTTTTCGACTTCCTCCCACTCGACCTCGGAACCGTTCGCGGCTTCAAGACGCGATTCCACCTGTACACTGTTCCGGGCCAGGTGTTCTACGACGCTTCCCGAAAGTTGATTCTCAAGGGCGTGGACGGCGTCATCTTCGTCGCCGATTCCCAGCAAGCGCGGATGGAAGCGAACATCGAGTCGCTTCAGAACCTGGAAAAGAATCTCAAGGAGCAGGGCTACGACCTCCGCACCGTGCCATACGCGCTGCAGTTCAACAAGCGCGATCTTCCGACGGCGCAGGCACCCGAAGAAATGTACCGGCAGCTCAACTTCAAAGGCGAGCCGACGTTTGAGGCAGTGGCCATGAACGGGACGGGCGTCTTCGACACGCTGAAGGCCGTGGCGAAGCTCGTGTTGACAGAGCTGAAGAAGAAGTAAGCCGGCCGACCGTCATCGTCGGGTTGACTCCGCGATTCCGCGTCTCCGCGTGAGACAGGACCCCGTCATCTTGAGATCCTTCGCCGCCTGCGCGGCTCGGGATGATGGTGAGTTGATTCGCTGTAGAATCCCGGCGCCATGCGTGCGAGCGGTCTCAACATCGTCGCCATCGGCGGGGGCACAGGCCTCGGAACGCTGCTCCGCGGCCTGAAGGCACACGCCGGAGCGAGCCGCGGCTCGGTCGTAGGCCGGCTCGCGGCGATCGTCACCGTGACCGACGAAGGAGGCAGCTCCGGAGTCATCCGCAAGGAATTTGGAATGCCTCCGCCAGGAGACATCCGCAACTGCATCGTGGCGCTCGCCGAGGAGGAGCAACTTCTTTCGCGGCTCTTCAACTACCGCTTCGAGAATCAGTCGGCACTCAAGGGTCATGCCCTCGGGAACCTTCTGCTCACCGCGCTCACCGACATCACCGGCTCGTTCGATAACGCGATTCTGGCCGCCTCGGAGGTTCTGGCGATTCGCGGCGAGATCTACCCGTCGACCCTCTCGGACGTTCGGCTGCGCGCGACGCTCGCCGACGGCACCGAGTTGGTTGGCGAAGTCGCCATCAGCGGTTCATATCTCGGCGAGAAGGCGAGCAGTCGCCCGCACCACGCTCGCATCGTCCATCTCGCGATCGATCCTCCCGACGCTGTGCCGGTCGATCGCGCCCTTAAGGCTCTGGATGCCGCGGACTTGATTCTGATCGGCCCCGGTTCGCTTTACACTTCCGTGCTACCGAACCTCGTCATCAAACCGATCGCAGAGGCGCTGCGGCAGTCGAAAGCGCTCCGCGTCTACATCTGCAACGTGATGACCCAGCCCGGCGAGACTGACGGGTACTCCGCCCGCGATCACCTCGATGCCATCACGCAGCACGCGGGACCGGTGGTCGACGCGATGATTCTCAACGCCCGCCGCCCGTCGGACGCGATCCTCGAAGCGTATGCGTCCCTCAATCAGTTCCCCGTGCCATTCGATCTCGGCGCGATTCGCGAGCGGGGTGTGACGCCGTTCTTCGGAGAGATCATCGCTGAGGGCAACTACCTCCGCCACGACCCGACAGCCCTCGCCAGCACGATCCTCCGCATGTACGAGAAGAATGGGTTGTTGCTTCAACGCAGCGGAAATTACCCAATCGATCGCCGCTGAAACTTCGCTCCGTCAATCGGAGGTATCCTAGACATCCCGCCCGCTTTTCGGCGGATGCCGTACTCGTTGGGAGCCCGAATGAACAGACAGGAGCTCGAAGTCGTCATCCTCGCCGCCGGTCTCGGCACGCGAATGAAATCGTCGAAGATCAAGATCCTCCATCGTGCCGCGGGACGACCGCTCATCGACTATGTGCTCGATACCGCGGCCGCGGTCGGAGCCCGGACTCCGATCATGGTTGTCGGACATCAGGCCGATGACGTTCGGGAGGCCGTCGGTGATCGCGCTCGCTACGCGTTGCAGGAGCCGCAACGCGGCACGGGCCATGCCGCGATGCAGGCGGCGGCACTGCTCAAGCGCGATGCCTCGGCTGGTTGCCACGTTCTGATTCTCTCCGGCGACGCGCCGCTGGTGCGCCCGGAGACACTTCAGCGGCTCATCGAGACTCACGAGCGCGAGGAGAATGCGTTGACCGTTCTATCCATGAAGCCGCCGGAGGCCGGCGCGTACGGCCGAGTGGTCCGCGACGATGAAGGCGCGGTCGTGAGGATTGTCGAATTGAAAGACGCCACCGACGACGAGAGGCGGATCGCGGAAGTGAATGCGGGAATCTACGTCTTCGCGGCACAGCATCTCCTGGACAACCTCGGCAAGCTTTCGACCGACAACGCGCAGAACGAGTACTACCTCACGGATCTGATCGCGATGATCCGAGATGCGGGGCACCGCGTCGGCGCGGAGGTCGCTCCGGATCCGACGGAGGCAATCGGCGTGAACTCGCGCGCCGAGCTGGCGACGGTCGAGGCCGAGATCCAGCGCCGAGTCGTCGAGAGAATGATGCGGGACGGAGTCACGTTCCGGAATCCCTCCACGATCGTCATCGACTCGACAGTAACGATTGGCCCGGACACGGTGGTCTATCCCTTCGTCACGATCGAAGGAACGACTGCGATCGGGCGCGACTGCGTGATCGAGCCATTCGTCCATCTCGAGAACGCCACCGTGGGCAATAACGTACACCTCCTGACAGGAACCGTTGTCGAAGAGGCGGCAATCGGCGATGACGCATCGGTCGGTCCGTACGCGCGCCTCAGGCCAGGCAGCGTACTTGGGCGCGGCGTCCGGATCGGCAACTTCGTGGAGACGAAGAACGCGGTGTTCGGCGAGGGCTCCAAAGCGCTGCACCTCTCGTACATCGGCGACGCCGAGGTCGGAACTGGCGTGAACATCGGCGCCGGCACCATCACCTGCAACTTCGATGGATTCAAGAAGCACAAGACCATCATCGAGGACGAGGCCTTCATCGGCTCCGACACGCAGCTCGTCGCACCAGTGACAGTGGGCAAGGGCGCGTTCATCGGGGCAGGCTCAACGATCACCGAGGACGTCCCCGCGGGCGCGCTGGCAATGAGCCGCGTGCCGCAGCGGGTGATCGAAGATTGGGTGAAGAAACGGCGCGAACGCAAGTAAGCGGAGCGCATGTATCTCGGCCGCAACCGCGGGGGTTCTCCCTCCGGCAGGAGCGCGCGAGAGGTAGTGCCGCTGGCGGTGCCGCGCAAACGGTATTGACTTGTGCGCCAAGCTGACCTAGACTATCTCGTTAATTGAGACAGAGTCTCAGTATCTCACTTGAGACGGCGAGGTCAGCAACCATGCCCCACATCGCGCGCGAGATCGATCGCTTCCAGGAGTTTCTCAAGCTCCAGGGCCTCAAGCTCACCAACGAGCGCACGGCCTTGGTGCGTGAGATCTTCTCCACCCACTACCATTTCGAGGCTGACGAGCTCCTTTTCAAGATGAAGGAGAAGAGCGTCAAGATCTCCCGGGCCACGATCTACCGCACCCTCGAGCTCCTCGTGAAATCCGGCATGGTCCGCCGCGTCCATCTCGGTGAGGATCATTACCACTACGAGCACGTCTCCGGCAACGCCCATCACGATCATCTCGTCTGTACGACCTGCGGCGGAGTCGTCGAGTTTAACGACCCCGATCTCGAAACCCGCGCTCTCCAGATCTGCGAGAAGAAGAAGTTCACGCCGACCTTCCACAACCTCCAGATCCTCGGCGTTTGCGATTCGTGCCGGCGCAAGGGACAGACGCCCGAAGCGCCTGATCGCGTGCAGATGATCGCGTCACGTCCCAAGCAACTGCGCAAGTGAATTGCGGCGCGCCTCCGGGCCCGCCGTCGAGGAGATCCATGCTCTCTGCACTCATCATCGTCTTCCGTGAAGGATTCGAGGCTTTCCTCACGGTCGCCATCATCCTTGCGTATCTTCGAAAGACCGGGCGGGATTGGCTCTGCCCGGCCGTGTACTGGGGGATCGCAGTGTCCGTCGTGGCCAGCTTCGCGCTCGGCTGGCTGTTGATGCGGGTCAACCAGTCGCTGTGGGAGGGTGTGCTCGGCGTGGTAGCGGCAGTTCTCGTCGCGGCGTTCGTCATCCAGGTTTGGCGCACAGCTCCACACATCAAGCAGAACATGGAGAATCGTCTCGAGAACGTCTCGGCGAAAACTTCGCCACTGCTCTCCGTCCTGGGCATTTTCGCATTCACGGTGCTCATGGTCACGCGCGAGGGAATGGAGACGGCGCTGATGCTGATCGAAGTGCGCACGGGCCGATTCATCCTAGGTTCGCTCCTCGGCATCGCCGCGGCCGCGCTGATGTCGTGGGCCTGGGCGCACTTTGGCCACCGGATCAACATCCGGCGCTTCTTCCAAGTCACGGGACTCTTCCTTCTCTTGTTCGCCGTGCAGATCCTCTTCTACGCGATCCACGAATTCTCCGAGGCCGGCGTGTTGCCGAACAGCGAAGCCATCCATACGGCGACCGAGCCATTTTCGCCGGTCGGTCTGTACGGAAAGTGGTTCTCTTTGCTGATGGTCGGCCTGTGCGCAGTTTGGCTCATTGGCGCGACCTTGGTGGACCACATGCATCAGGTCCGCTCGAACGACTTGGCAGTCAAAGCGCGATGAGGATTAACAAGAGCATCCTGACCTATCTCGCATCGATCTTCATCCTCTTCGCCGGCATCGGCACTCAAGCGGCAACGATCAGCCGGGCTCGCTATCTGATGGGGACGGTCTGCGAGATCGCGGTGCCGCAGACGCCCGCGGCGATGGCGCAGATCGACGCGGCATTCGCCGAGGGCAAGCGAATCGAGACCGCGATCAGCACGTGGACGCCGGAGAGCGAGCTGTCGCGTCTGAATTCGGCGCCCGAGGCGACTCCGGCGACGGTCTCGCCGGAATTGTACGAGCTGCTGCAGACGGCGATGGGGTGGTGTACCGCGACCGGCGGCGCGTTCAATCCCCTGGTCGCACCGCTGATTGAAGCGTGGGCGATTAGAGGCGACGGCGCCATTCCAAGCGCTCGTGCGATCGATGACGCCGTGCGGCGAGCGCGTCGCGATAACGTTAGCTTCGGCGAGACCAACACGATCGTCCGAACCAACGGCGCGAAGATCGAGGAGGGCGCGTTCGGAAAAGGCTACGCCATCGATCGAATGCTCGCCACGCTGCGCGAGCGCGGCGCTACCGAGGCGCTCATCAACTTCGGCGGCCAGATCGGGATGTCTGGTACCAAGGCGATCGAGGTCACAATCGCTCATCCCGAGCGGCGCTCGGCTCCGGTCGTTGCGCTCACGATCGATCGCGGATCGCTCTCGACAAGCTCTGGATCGGAAAAGACCTTCGAGATTGCGGGCCGTCGCTTCTCGCATCTGCTCGACCCGCGCACAGGCCAGGCCCTGCCGCCGCGCGGATCGGCGTCGGTGCTATGCGATGACGCGCTGACTGCAGACATCCTTTCGACCGCGCTCTATGTCATGGGGCCGGAGGAAGGAATCCGCTGGGCCGAGGAACATCGAGTCGCCGCGCTCTTCCTCGTACCGCTCACCGGTGCAGAAAGCCGACACTACCGTTATGCCATCAGCTTGTCGAGTGCGATGCGCAGCCGAGTGCGGTCGCTGCGCCTCCTCGACGCGAGTTTCACAATCAAGGAATGACCAAACATGATCCGACGAATTGCGGTCACTCTCATCACAATTCTCTTCGCTTGTGCTGCGATGGCGCAGGAAGCCGCTCCTTCGCCCGTCGATCTGGAAAAGCGTCTCAAGGCGCTCGAGGAAAAAGTGGCGCAGATCGAGAAGGCCGCGCCTGCTGTCGACCTCACCGAGATTCAGCGCGAGATCGGGATCCTTGCCAAGGAAATCGAGGCGCTCAAGACCGAGCGTTCGCAGAAGCCTGCCGAGGCCGACACGCAGCAGTTCGGCCTCGGCGCGGCAGCATCGAAGGTCTACCGCAGCGAGCCCGGCGTGTCGTTCGGCGGATACGGCGAGATGGCGTACCAGAAGTTCGATAGCCGGAAACATTCCGGCGCGCCTGCGGAAATGACCGACTCGGCGGATCTCGTGCGCGGCGTTCTCTACACCGGCTTCAAATTCAACAAGAACGTGCTCTTCAATTCCGAGCTCGAGGTCGAGCACGCCAGCACCGAGAGCGGCGGCAACGTCTCGCTCGAGTTCGCGTATCTCGATTTCCTCTCCCGTCCGGAGCTCAACGCCCGCGCCGGCGTCGTCCTCCTGCCGATCGGTATGATTAACGAGCAGCACGAGCCGACCACCTACTTCGGTGTGAGTCGCCCGGTCGTGGAGACGCGCATCATTCCCGCGACGTGGGGAGAGATCGGCGCTGGTATCTTCGGCGACACAGGGAAGTTCAGCTATCGCGGCTATCTCGTGACCGGACTCGATAGCCAGAAGTTTGAGCCGAAGGAAGGAATCCGCGAGGGGCGTCAGGCCGGCGCCGAAGCGAAGGCCGATGACTTGGCGCTCACCGGACGGCTCGACTTCCATCCGTTCGAAGGTACGGTCTTTGGCGGCTCGATCTACAGCGGCAATTCAGCTCAGGGAAGGCGCACGCCTTCCGGGGCCCGCTTCGGCGGCCGTGTGACGCTCGGCGAATTGCACGCGGACTCGAAATTCCGCGGTGTCTCGCTCCGCGCGCTCTGGAGCCGCGGCACGATCGGCGACGCCGCGCGAATCAATGAGGCCAACGGACTCACAGGCGACAAATCGATCGGCAAAACGTTCGGAGGCTGGTACGTCGAGAGCGGCTATGACCTCGCCTCGGTCTGGCGCCGAGGCGATCTCTCGGTCACGCCGTACGCGCGTTACGAGCGATTCGACACCCAGCGCAGCGTTCCGGCGGGCTACGAGCGCGATCCCGAGAACGACGGCAGGATCTGGACTCTCGGCGTAGCCGTGAAGCCGATTCCGCAGACGGTGATCAAAGTCGACTATCAGAACGTGAACAACGCCGCTGGAACGGGCGTCAATCAATTCAACATCGGTCTCGGATACATCTTCTGAGGGATGCGATGAAGCTCGCTCGAATGACAGGTCTTCGCGCAAGTTTCGCTCTCGCCTTCGCACTCCTCGCTACGCACGCCGCCGAGGCACGGGTGTTCATGACGCAGCGCGAGGCCCTTGCGGCGGCGTTTCCCGCAAGCGCGAAGATCGTCAGGCAGACCTTCTTCCTGACGCCCGAGCAGATCTCCGCGGCGAAGAGCGAGAGCGGCGTTGACTTCAGCGACCAACTCCTGATCCGCTACGCGGCGACCAGCGGCGACAAGACTCTCGGCTACGCCTACTTCGACACGCATCGCGTGCGGACCCTGCCGGAGAGCGTGATGATCGCCGTGACTGCCGACGGCAGAATCGACCGCGTCGAGATCCTCTCCTTCGACGAGCCGTCGGACTACTTCCCGAAGCGTCGTTGGATCGATCAGCTCCTCGGGCGCAAGCTCGACGGCGACCTGTCGTTGAATCGCGCGATCCGTCCCATCTCCGGCGCCAGCCTCACCGGTCGTGCCATCGTCAACGCCTCTCGCAAAGTGCTGGCGTTGCATCATGCCCTGGGCAACGCCGCGCCCCGCTCGGCGGAGGTCGTGCCGTAGTGAGCCGAGCGCAGGTCATCTATCTCAATGCCTCGGCGGGCCTGGTCGCGCTCACCGGCTTCGCATTCGCGTGGATGAAGTACGCCATGAAGACCAGCGACCCCTTCGCTGTAGCCAATCATCCGCTGCAGCCGTACGCGCTTTCGGCTCACGTCTTCCTGGCGCCGTTTCTCGTTTTCGCTTTCGGCTGGATTTTCGGCGATCACATTTGGCCGAAGTTCAGCCGGCAGCAAACGCGCGATCGCCGCAGCGGTCTCTGGCCGATGGCGATGATCGCGCCGATGGCACTATCGGGCTATCTGATCCAAATCGCGACCAACGATCGGATCCACGTCGCGATGAACGCGCTGCACTGGATCAGCTCCGCTTTGTTCGTCGTTGCGTATACCGCGCATCTGGTTGGAGGAGGATCGAACAAGCGAGCCAGTGCATAACGCGGGTTCGCTGGTTTGACTCGTGCTACAAATAACTCCACAATCCAATTGCTCCCAGACGGCACGCCTATGATTCGAACCCGACTCCTCTTCGGACTCTTGCTCTTTGCCGCTGCTCTCCACGCTCAGATGGCGAACCTCGCGATCAAGCAACTCGCGAGCCTTCCGGGGAGTCCGACGGCCATCACCAACGCTGGAGATCTGCGCATCTTTATCACTCTCCAGCAGGGCCAGGTGATGATCTGGAACGGGACGTCGATTCTTCCCACTCCGTTTCTCGACGTCCGAAACCGCGTGTCGTGCTGCGGCGAGCGGGGGCTGCTGAGCATCGCGTTTCACCCGCAGTTCAAAACGAACGGCTACTTCTTCGCCGATTACACCGACGTACAGGGCAACACTGTAGTCTCGCGTTTCTCGGTCATGCCGTCGGATCCCAACCGGGCCGACGCCGCCTCGGAGCTGAAGATCCTGCAGATCGCGCAGCCGTATCCGAATCATAACGGCGGACAGTTGCAGTTCGGTCCTGACGGGTTTCTTTACATCGGTATGGGCGACGGCGGCTCCGGCGGCGATCCGGAGAATCGGGCCCAGGATCTCTCGACGATGCTCGGAAAGATCCTTCGCATCGACGTCGATCATGGCTCGCCGTACTCCGTCCCCTTCTCCAATCCGTACGCCGGTCACCCTGGCGCCCGCGGCGAGATCTGGGCCTACGGACTCCGCAATCCGTGGCGTTTCAGCTTTGACCGCGTCACCGGCGACTTATGGATCGGCGACGTCGGCCAGAATTTGTACGAGGAAGTCGACCTGCAGCCCTTCTCCAGCACTGGCGGCGAGAACTACGGCTGGCGCAGGATGGAGGGGCTGCATTGCTACAACCCGCCATCGAACTGCAATAACGGCGGCATCACCCTTCCGATCATCGAGTACACGCACGACGACAAGAACTGCTCGATCACCGGAGGGTATCGCTACCGCGGCGCTGTCTCGGCCCTGATGTACGGACTCTATTTCTATGCCGACTACTGCACCGGCCGTATCTGGGCGGCCAGCGCACAATCAGATGGCACGTGGAAGGCGACCGAGCTCTTGCATACGTCCGTTCAGATCACGACCTTCGGCGAGGACGTAAACGGCGAGTTATACCTCGGGGGCGGAAACGGCGTGTTCTACGCCCTCATCGACCACGTTCCAGCACGCCGGCGGGCCGTGCGGTAGGCTCCGTAGTCAACGCCCCAGTTGCGCGGCCAGCTTCTGGAATCCCGGGTCGGCGCGCAACGGGTCGAGGCGGGGATCGACGTTGAGGAAGACCATCCAGGCGGAGCGCTCCTCGAATGCCTTCCCGAGCGTGACGATCGCGGCGTCGTGATTGCCGAGGCCGACCTCGATCATGGCGACGTCATACGCCGACACATAGCGCGACCTGGTCTCCTCGAGCAACTCTCCGAAAACGCGCTCGGCCTCGTCGCGCCGCCCGGCGATCGCGTACGTGTGACACAGCATCGCCAGAAGAATCGGGATGGGATCGACCAGCAGGGCATCGCGGAAACAGGTGATCGCTTCGTCGTAGCGTTGCTGTTGGCCCAATGCCATGCCGAGCCAGCCGTGTGCCGGGATGAAGCGCGAGTCGAGCTCCAACGCTTTGCGAAAGCGCTGAATCGCGGACTCGAAGTCGCGGGCGAAGTGGTACGGCCAGCCCGCATGAACGGCGATGATCAGCGAAAGCGGGTCGAGATCGCTCGCCTTCGTGATCTGCTCGATGGCCTCGGTGAAGCGGCCGCGCGCGCACAGGAACATGGCGTAGCCGTCGTGGGCGGTGGCGTAATTCGGATTCAGCTCGATCGCCCGGCGGTACGCCTCCTCGGCGCCGCTCCAATCCCATTCGTACCACCACCGTACCGCGGCCAGCGAGACCCAGGCCTCAGCCAAGCCGTCTTCGATCTCCAGCGCCTTGGTCGCTGCCGCCTTCGCCTTCGGCATCGCCTCGGCCGGCGGAAGGGGAATGTTCGTTCCGAGCGTGATGAAACTGTCAGCCAGTCCTGCGTAGGCGCTGGCAAACGAAGGATCCGACTCGATAGCTTGGCGGAAGAACTGAATACCCTTGTTCAGGCTCTCCTCGGTTCGTTTGTTCCAGTGATAGCGCCCCTTGAGGTAGAGCTGGTAGGCCTCGCCGCTCTCCGTGGTGCGCTTGCGAAGGCGTTTCCTCTCCGCACCGGTCAACTTAAGCCGGAGCTTGTCGGCGATCTCGCGTGACATCTCCTCCTGCAGCGACATGAGGTCGCGGAGCGGCCGGTTGTACTGCTCGCCCCAGAGCTGCGATCCATCGATGGCATCGACCAGCTCGACGTTGATCGAGAGCCGGTCGCCGAGCGGTTGCACGCGCCCGGTGAGCACGGCACGAATGCGGAGGTCGCGGCCGATGGTCTGAGCATCGACTTCGCGCCCCTTGTAGCGAAACACCGTGCTGCGGGCCATCACCTTCAGCTTCGGCAGTTGCGAGAGCCGGTTGATGATGCCTTCGGTGATGCCGTCACTCAGGTACTCGGTGCCGGCATCGGTCCCGGCATTCGTCAGCGGAAGCACCGCGATGGAGTCGATCGACCTCTTCGATGATCGGCGCTTGGCGCCCAGCGCTTCGAGCAGACCACCCTTGATGATCGACGAGCTGCTGGCGATCGCCCGCAGCGTGAGGGCGAGATCGCGGGCTGACTGGAATCGAGCCGTACGAGCCTTCTCGACGCAGCCCTCGATAATCCGCTGGAGCTCCGGCGGAACGACCTCGCTCAGATCGTCCTTCGGAATGTCTTCCTTCAGAATCGCTGCGATCGTCCCCGCTCCCGACGAGCGAAGGAACGGCTTCTTCGCCGTGACCATCTCGAACATCATGCAGCCTAGCGAGAAGATGTCCGCGGTGGCATCCACCGGCTCGCCGAGCAACTGCTCCGGCGCCATGTATCCGAGCGTGCCGATCACGGTGCCGGGATCGGTGCGGAACTTCCGGGTCGGCATGTTTGCCATATCCTCGTCGTGCGACGCGAACAGCACCGGGTCCGTCTGGGCCAGACCGAAGTCGAGGATTTTCACCCGGCCCTCGGCAGTAAGAAAGATGTTCTCGGGCTTCAGATCACGATGGACGATCGCTTTCCCGTGCGCCGCCGCGAGGCCCTCGGCGATCTCGGCGCTGATCTCGACGGCGCGCCGCCAAGGCAACGCGCCGTTCGCCAGCCGTTGCCGCAACGTCTCGCCGCGCAGTAGTTCCGTGACGACGAAAAACGTTCCGTGCTGGCTGCCGAAATCGTGGATCGAAAGAATGTTCGGGTGCGAAAGCGCCGCGACAGCCCGTGCCTCGCGCTCGAATCTGGAGATCGACTCGTGATCTTCCGCCCCGTCCTGAACGAGCACTTTGATCGCGATCTCGCGCCCCAGACGCGGATCGATCGCCCGGTACACCTGCCCCATTCCTCCTTCGCCGAGAAGGGACATGACCTCATAAGGCCCAAATCGCGTGCCCGCCGTAATTGACATGCGCGGCCTATTGTATGGTGAAGAAACGAAGCACAGCCGGGCGTCACAGACACTTCACCGGCCGGTACCACCGGGACCAGGGGCAACCTACGCGGCCCAGCGCTGCCGGGCCCTACAGACATCGGCACGGAAGCTGCGCTGGTTGTCCATACGTTCGGGACGATGATCGCTCGTCGCGAGTCTTCTGCCGGGACAAACACGGGATCACCGGGGCGCAAATGCTAAGCTTTACCGGGAAATAAGACCGAAGAGAACTGAGTGCGGAGCGTGAATCTCTCTTCTTCCAGGAGGCTCCATGGTCCTGATCAACAAAGCGATCAACGAGGTGACCGTCAAGCTCGTCTACTACGGCCCCGGCCTGTGCGGAAAGACGACCAACCTCGAGAAGATCTACTCGAACCCGAAGCTCGAGAACAAGGGCAAGATGATCTCGATGGCCACGGAGACCGACCGGACCCTTTTCTTCGACTTCCTGCCGATGGAGCTCGGGACCATCGCCGGGCAGAAGGTGCGAGTGCAGCTCTACACCGTACCAGGCCAGGTGTTCTACGACGCAACCCGGAAGCTCGTCTTGCGCGGAGCCGACGGCGTGGTCTTCGTCGCCGATTCGCAGTCGTCGATGCGGGAGTCGAATCTCGAGAGTCTGGAGAATTTGAAAACGAACCTGCGTCTCAACCGGATCGATCCGGCGAAGATCGCGCTCGTGTTTCAGTGCAACAAACGCGACCTCCCGAACATCGACTCGGTGGAGGAGATGACCGGCTATCTCCAGCCCGGCAGCGCGCCGGTGCAGGAGGCGGCGGCGATTCAGGCCGTGGGCGTTACCGCCACGTTGCGGGCCGCGATCGCCCGCGTGCTCGACAATCTGAAGAATCACGTCGACACGACCCTCCATGACGAGCCTGCTCTCGGCACTCCCGACATGACCGTGAAGTCGGGAGTGACCACGGCATCAGCCGGATTGCCGAAGCTGGCGATGAAGAGTGAGCCCGCCTCCGCGCCGCGCCCGGCGCCGCAGCCTCCGCCGGCCGATTATGATCCGTTTGCTTCGCCCCAGCCCATTGCATTCGCGGTCCCGGAGCAGCCGAGTGCATTCGATGTCGAGCCGCAGCCGGCATCGCCCTTCGACGCGGTTGCCGGCTCGAATGGGCCGTGGATGGACGCCACGACCGCCGTCCACGAAGTCGCAGCCGACGAGGATCCATTCGGCCATGTCGGCGCATCCGCTGCGGTCGCCCACGACGGAGAGACCCCGTTCGCCGCCGGCGCCGGCAATAATGCAGCGCGCATCGAGACGGAGGTGCTGCTCGACGGCGCCCGCCGCGTCGTTCGTGCCCTCGAGCTCGCCCTCGCTGCCGCGCGCGAGCAAGTGCGCACACTTGAGGAGAAGCTCTGATATGGACTGCGGCGGCTCGGCCGCCGCTTTCAATGACCACAGGCAAAGCGAAAGGCCTCTCGCGCGGACATCGCGAAACCGCGCAACTTGCCAAGCTCCTGCCACTCGCGCGAAAAGCGGCAGCAAGCTGCCGCGTTCCATAAACGCCATTTCTCAATGCCATGAGGTTTGCTCATTCGGAAACCTGTCACGATCCAGCCACAACCAACCCGTCCGAGCCGCTCGTCGCGATACACTTCGCGGCGACAATGACCTGGTATCGGGAATGGTTCGGCGAGGAGTACCTCGAGCTCTATGCATATCGCGACGAGACCGAAGCCAAACAGCAGGTGGGATTCTTCAGGGCCCAGTGCGGCGACGTCGGCGGATCCGTGCTTGACCTCGCTTGCGGCATGGGGCGGCACCTGCAGGAACTGAAGGCTCACGGCTATTCGGCAATCGGTTGCGATCTCTCCTATACGCTGTTGAGCGCCGGAATCGCGGAGTACGGCCCGATGCCGGCCATTCGTGCGGACATGCGCGTGCTTCCATTCGGCGACGGCCGTTTCGCCGGACTGGTCAACTTCTTTACCAGCTTCGGCTACTTCGCTACGGAAGAGGAGAATGCCCAGGTCGTTCGCGAGATGGCTCGGGTGCTCGACCGACAGGCTGTGTTCTTATTCGACTACCTCAACGTTCACCGCGAGCTCTCGAAGCTCGTGCAAGGCGAGGTGCGCGACACGCCGATGGGCCGGGTGAGCATCGAACGATGGTTCGATCCTTCGGACCGCTCGTTCAATAAGCGAATCGCCATCGGCCAAAAGCGCTTCCTCGAGCGGGTGCGCGGATACGACCTCGGTGAGATCACCGAGATGTTCCATTCCGCCGGACTGACGATCGATAACGCCTTCGGCGACTTCGACGGCAGCGCCTTCGAGGAATCGAGCCCGCGGTTGATTCTGCTCGGGAGCCGCACCCGATGAACGAGCCGGCCTCTTTCACGCTCCCGCTGCAGGCGTATCCGGGGATGAGCCGTTTCATCCTCGATTGGATGGCCTCCGCTCCGGCGGCGACGGCTTTCCTGCCGCGCGACACTCGTCCCCTGGCTCCGCCGGGCGTACCCCGCGGTCATGACTCCCTGGTGGAAGCACTGATCGCATCGAACGCGCGATGGAACCACGATGTCGCCGCGGAGTTGCGGCGATGGAACGCCGGCGAAACCGTAACCCTCATCGCCGGACAGCAGGTCGGCTTTGCCGGCGGCCCTCTGTACACGCTGACGAAGCTGGCAACGCTGCTGGCGCTCAAGCGCGACCTCGCCAAGCGCGGCGTGCCCGCCACGGTCTTCTTCTGGATGGCCACGGAAGACCACGATTTCACGGAAGTGGCAACGCTTTCGCTCGCCGCGGCGCCAGGAAGCGGACTGCCTGCCTCGCAGCACCGGCCCCAGCTCGATCTCGTCCGCCTTCGTGCCACGCGCAGCCTCGATGCCAAGACCGCCATCGGCAGCCTCCCGATCCCCGATTCGCTCACCACCTCGCTCATCCGGCTCCTCGGGATCTCGCGCCCGAGCTGGCTTCGCGACGGCATCTCGTTCCGCGATTCGTTCGCGGAGCTGATTCACAGCGTCGTTGGCAACGAAGTCATCCTCGTCGACGCCCTTCTCCCGGCGCTGCGCTACGCCGGTGCCTCGCTCTTTCGCGGGCTCCTCGAATCGTGGGACGACGTTCAGCAGACGCTGCGAGAGCGATCGCTCGATCTCGAGAAGGCCGGATATCCGCCGCAGGTCTTGCCGCGCGACAGCGAGCCGTACACGTTGCTGTTTCGCCTCGACCCAGCCAACGAACGGGAAGCGATTCAACCGACCGCCGGCGGCTGGACCGCGGGCAGGCGCAAAGCCGTTCTCGAGGACCTGCTGGCTCGTCCCGACCGGATCTCGACGTCCGCGTTGACGCGCCCGTTGCTGCAGGGTTCGGTCCTCCAGCCGGACGTCTTCGTCGGCGGACCTGCCGAGGTCGCGTACTTCGCGCAAATCGCACCGCTTCACGAGCGTTTCGGCATCGCGCTGCCTCGGATGGCGCTGCGCGGACATGCGCTGCTCGCACCGAAACGCATCGCCCGCGCCATCACGCGATACGAGCTCGACCCGGCCGCGATCTTCGCCACCGCTGACGATGTCCTGGCCCAGCACGAGCCGGAAGGCGTAGCCGCCGTGCACGCCGCATCGGACGACGGGAAGCGCGCGCTCATGGACGCCATCGAGCGCATCGGCGAGATCGCCTTGCCCGCCGATCACGCTCTCGCCCGCGCCATCAACCGCTCCGTCGGCCATCTCGAATATCACTTCGAGAAACTCACCGAGCGCGCAATCCGTGGCCTCGTACGGCAGGAGCGCGATCGCTGGCAGGCGGTCCGCGATCTCGTGGCCACGCTCTATCCCGACCGGCAGGTGCAGGATCGCGTCGCCGCCTGGCTGCCGCTCTGGAATCTCTACGGAAGCGATCTCCTCACGCGACTCGTCGCCGAGATCGAGCCTGATGCGCAATCATTCCGGATCATCGCCCTTTGAGGATCTCCATGGACCCAGCCTCTGATCACGTCGATCTTCTCTTCGTCGGAGCCCATCCCGACGACATTGAGCTTTCCTGCGGCGGCACCATCGTCAACTCGGTCAAGTCGGGGCTCAGCGCCGGCATGCTCGACCTGACCCGCGGCGAGATGGGAACGAGGGGAACGCCGCAGGCGCGAAAGCGCGAGGCCGGCAACGCGGCCAAGGTTCTCGGCGCGTCATTCCGCGAGCAACTCGATTTCGGCGACGGCAATCTCCAGACCACTCGCGAGCAGGAACTGCAGATCATCGACGTCATCCGTCGCACCCGGCCGCGTCTCGTCTTCGTCTCCTATCCTGACGATCGCCATCCCGACCACGCCCGCGCCGGCCGCGTCGTCACGGATGCTGCGTTCTACGCCGGCCTCCGCCAGCTCGAGACCGGCTATCCCGCGCACCGGCCACAGACCGTGATCTACTACTTGCAGAACTATCCAATCCCGCCATCGTTCGTTGTCGACGTCGGCTCGACATGGAAGACCAAGATGCGCGCCATCGCCGCGTACAAGTCGCAGTTCCACGATCCGAAATCGAAAGAGCCGATGACCTTCATCTCCGATCCACGCTTCCTCGAAGTGATCGAAGCCCGCGGCCGGCACTACGGCGCGCTGATCGGCGCGACCTGGGGCGAGGCCTTCGTCACGAAGCAACCGCCGCGCGTCGACGACCTCATCGCCGCCTACACCAACCGGGAAGTGTCATGAGAATCGGAATCACCTGCTATCCAACGTTCGGCGGCTCCGGCGTCGTAGCGACCGAGCTCGGCATCGCCCTGGCGCGTGGAGGCGACGACGTCCACTTCATCAGCTACGCGCTGCCGTCGCGGCTCGACTATCTGCACGAACGTGTGCGCTTTCACGAAGTGACGGTGACACCGTATCCGCTGTTCGATCCGTATCCGCCGTACACGCTCGCTCTGGCCACGAAGATGGCCGAGGTGGCCGAATACGAGAAACTCGACGTGCTGCACGTTCACTACGCCATCCCGCACGCCATCAGCGCGCATCTGGCGAAGGAGATCCTCGGCAAGCGCCTCAAGTTCATCACCACGCTCCACGGCACCGACATCACCCTGGTCGGTCGCGATGCCAGCTACCTGCCGATCACAAAATTCGGCATCGAGGTCTCGGACGGCGTGACCGCGGTCTCCGAATGGCTCAAACGCGAAACAGGGGAAAACTTCGCGACCGAGAAGGCCATCGAGGTCATCCCCAACTTCGTCGACCCGTCGCGATTCAAGCGTCATCAAAGCGCGATCTCCGGCTTTTTCTCCAGCTCGGGCGAGAAGCTTCTCTGCCATGTCTCAAACTTTCGTCCCGTCAAGCGCATCCTCGACATTCTGGCCGTGTTCGAGCTCGTGAACCGCCGTGTTCCGAGCCGCATGATCATGATCGGCGATGGCCCCGACCGCTCGAAGGGGGAAGCCTTCTGCCGCGATCACAACCTGCGCGAGCGCGTCTCCTTTCTTGGCAACGTGCCGAACCTTCAGGAGATCATCGGTGCCAGCGACCTTTTTCTTCTCCCCTCGGAGCACGAGTCTTTCGGCATGGCCGCGCTCGAGGCCCTCGCCTCCGAGGTGCCGGTGATCGCTACTCGTGCCGGAGGATTGCCGGAAGTCATTACCGACGGAGAGACCGGATACCTGCTTCCGGTGGGAAAGGTCGCGGCCATGGCCGAGCGCGCCATCGAGATCCTCCTCGACGACGACCTGCGCGAAAGGATGGGCCGCAACGGCCGCGAGCTCGCCGAGGGCAAATTCAACGTCTCCCGCGTCGTCCCGCAATACCGGCGGTTCTACGAGAGCGTGATCGGGTAGCGGGCGACTCTCGTCATGGCCACGATCTATTTCTCGGGCTCGATCAGCGGCGGGCGCCACGATCTGCCGATCTACCTCCGCATCGTGCAGCTCCTGGAGGAGCGCGGACACCGTGTGCTCGCCGGCGCCGTAACCTCGCAGCACATCAGCGCTGGCGGCGAGGGTCTGACATCCGAAGCCATCTTCGAGCGCGACCTCGGCTGGATCGAAGAAGTCGCGGTCGCCGGTGGCGTGCTCGTCGCCGATGTCTCGCTTCCCTCCACCGGCGTCGGCTACGAGATCGCCGTGGCGCGCTACCGATTCAACATGCCGGTCATTTGCCTCTACCGGCCCGCCCACACCCTCCGTTGCACGGCCATGGTCGCCGGTGACCGCGGCATCACTCTGGTCGAGTACCGCGAAGACGCCCTCGCCGAGGCCATCGATCGGATCGAGGCAGCCCTCGCCGCCGGCGCCCCACGGAGCCTGAAATAGAAGCCCCGACCCCCAGGTTCTTCCCGCTGCCTTGACGACGCCGAAAACCGAGTGATACCTTGCGTCGCCTTTCGCGATACTCCGGCATAGCTCAGTCGGTAGAGCAACGGACTGTTAATCCGTGGGTCGTGGGTTCGAGTCCCTCTGCCGGAGCCAATTCGAATTGAACGCTTCCGCCAATCGCGTTCCTCTGGCCATCCTCGATTCCCACTCCTGCATCCTGTCACTTCGCCCTGGGCCATACACCATGACGTGCACGGTGGTGCCAAGCCATCGCGCTCGAGTTGGCGGAGGGTCTTGGTGAGCAGTACATTGCGGTCATGACGACAGAATCTCGCGCCGACCTACGCCGACTTGGCTCGAACGGGCCATCCGTCTTTCCACTCGCGCTCGGTTGCATGGGAATGTCGGGGATGTACGGACCGGCAGTCGAGCGCGAGAGCATCGCTACCATCCACGCGGCGCTCGACGCCGGGATCACGCTGCTCGACACCGGGGATTTTTACGGCAGCGGGCACAACGAGATGTTGATCGGACGCGCGCTCAAGGATCGCCGGGACAAGGCGCTGCTGTCGGTCAAATTCGGCGCGCTGCGCTCCCCCGAGGGAGGTTGGGGCGGTGTCGATGCGCGCCCGGCCGCGGTGAAGAACTTTCTCGGCTACACGCTGACCCGCCTCGGCGTCGATCATGTCGATATCTACCGGCCCGCTCGCCTCGATCCCGCCGTGCCGATCGAGGAGAGCATCGGTGCCATCGCCGATCTTGTGAAGGCCGGCTACGTGCGGCACATCGGACTGTCCGAGGTCGGACCGGAGACCATCCAGCGTGCGCAGGCAGTGCATTCGATCTCCGATCTGCAGATCGAGTACTCCCTGGTCAGCCGCGATCCCGAAACGAGAATCTTTCCCGCGCTCAACGAGCTGGGGATCGGCGTCACCGCTTATGGCGTGCTTTCGCGTGGCCTTTTGAGCGGATCGAAGCCTGCCGCAAAGGGCGACTTCCGCGCATACCTGCCGCGTTTCACCGCGGAGAACCGCGAGCAGAATCAGCGTCTCATCGCTACGTTGCAAGAGCTCGCGGCGGAAAAGAACGCCCGACCTTCGCAGCTCGCCATCGCCTGGGTGCTCGCGAAGGGGAAGAACATCGTGCCGGTTATCGGCGCGCGAACGCGGACGCAGCTCGACGAGTCGCTCGGCGCCCTTAAGATTCAACTGGCAGCGAACGACCTCGCACGCATCGAGGCGGCGATCCCGCCGTCCGCAGTCGCCGGCACCCGTTACGACGAGCATCAGATGCGGATGCTCGACAGCGAGCGGTAGGTGCCGTGGCGTCACGCCGAATCCTGCCTTCGATCACGAGTCCGTACACCGCGAGCGCGTAAGATACGCGTGCGGTTTCGGAGGTGCGGCCATGAAAGACTTCGAGGCGAAGCGAATACTCGTTCCGACCGATCTGAGCGACTCATCCAGGATCGCGATCAAGTACGCGCGGTTGCTGGCCGGCCGGCTTTCTTCCTCGCTGACACTTCTCTACGCCGATCCAATCCTCTATCCGATCGACGTGATGGGCGTGTCGTCCTTCTACGTCGGCTCGACGCCTGAGCAGCTCACAAGCCTGGAGACGGAGGTGCGGGCCTACGCGGCGGCGGTGCTCGAGGGGACGGATTTTGACGTCGTGGTCGTGGGTGGGCAGCCGATTCCGATCATCCTGCGCGAGGCGCGCAAGCAATCCGCGGACATGATCGTGATGGCCACGCATGGTCTGCGCGGATGGCGGCGAACCGTGCTCGGATCGGTGACCGAGGGAGTGCTGCATGGCGCGGAATGCCCGGTGCTCAGCATCTGCACGGCCGAAGCGGTGACTCCGCCGAGCGACGCGGTTGTAACGAAGATCCTCTGTCCCGTGAATTTCAGCGACGTGGCGCGCGAGTCGCTCCGATGTGCGGCGCGGGTCGCGGAGCTATTTGGCGCCGAACTGGTCATCGCCCACGTCATCGAGGAGAAGGACGCCGGCCAGGAGGCGATCGACGAGCAGCGGGTGCGCCGCTGGATCGAGCCCGAGATTCAGGACAAGTGCACGTTCCGGGAGATCGTCCTTCGCGGCGGCGCGGCCGAGCGCGTGCTCGATTGTGTCGAAGACATCGGAGCCGACCTCCTGGTCATCGGCGCGCAGCACCGCATGTTTCGCGACGCCACCGTGATCGGCACGACGACCGAGCGCCTTGTTCGATTCGCGCAGTGCGCGGTGCTGACCGTGACGCGCCAGGCTGAGGGCGCGGAGAAGCCCGAGACGTTGAACTAGCTGAGACAATAAACCGGGCAGGTTCGCCGTTGTCTGCTACCGGAGGTTTCCATGAAGCGCTCCGCCATCATCCCATTGTTCCTTCTCCTTCTCGCGACCGCTGGTCAGGCCGCGGTTCTGCACATCACGGTCGACGACGCAATCCATCCGATGAGCGACGAGTTCATCGGACGAGCCCTCGACGACGCCGCGAAGGCGCATGACGAGGCCGTGGTCATCGAGCTGCGCACGCCGGGCGGCCTCAGCGATTCCATGCGCTCGATCGTGCAGAACATCGTCAAGTCGCCGGTGCCGGTGATCGTCTTCGTCGGTCCCGCAGGCAGCCGCGCGGCTTCGGCAGGCTTCTTCATTCTGGAGGCGGCCGATGTCGCCGCGATGGCGCCGGGGACGAACACCGGCGCCGCGCATCCGGTCATCCTCGGCGAAAAGATGGATGACATCATGAAGACGAAGCTGGAGAACGACGCCGCGGCGTTTATGCGCTCGATCGCGGAGAAGCGCGGCCGGAACGTCGCGGTCGCCGAGACCGCCGTTCGCGAGTCAAAGTCGTTCACAGAACAGGAGGCGCTCAAGCAGAAGCTCATCGACGTGGTCGCTCCTGACCTACCGTCGCTGCTGAAGGCGATCGATGGCCGCGCGATCAAGCGCTTCGACGGAAGCACGATCACGCTTCACGTCGCCGGGAAACCGGTCCGGACGAACGTGATGACTCTCAAGGAGCGGGTCCTATCGACGCTGATGGATCCGAACGTCGCGTTCATCCTGCTGGCTCTCGGTGCGCTGGCGTTGTGGGCTGAGTTCAACCATCCCGGCGCCGTCGTTCCGGGCGTCGTCGGTCTCATCTCGATTCTGCTGGCGGTCTTTGCGCTCAATCTCCTGCCGACGCGATTCGCTTCGCTTGCCTTGCTCCTCGCGGCATTCGTTCTCTTCGCGCTGGAGGCGAAGTTCGCCACCCACGGCGTGCTCGGTGTCGGAGGGATCGTGGCCATGATCTTCGGCGGGCTATTCCTCGTCGACGGCCCGATCCCTGAGATGCGCGTCCATCTCATCACCGCGCTCGTTGTCAGCGTTCCGATCGGTGCGATCGCCGTGTTCCTGATGACGCTCGTTCTGCGCGCCCGGAAGAACCGCGTGGCGACCGGACCGGAAGGCATGATCGGAGAGATCGGAGTTGCCCGTACGGCGCTCGGTCCCGACGGGACGGTCGACGTTCACGGCGAGATCTGGAATGCGACGGCCAAGACGGCGGTGCCGGAAGGAGCGCGCGTCCGCATCCGCGGCGTGAACGGCCTCCACCTGATCGTTGAGCCCGAGTAGCTATGGAAAGCGGCGGCTCCGCGCGACCGCACTCCATACGGCGTACAATCCGGCGCGGAGGTCAGCCATGACATTCCCAGTGCTCATCATCGTCGTCATTTTCGGCATCTACCTGCTCAGCTCGATCAAGATCCTCAATGAGTACGAGCGGGGCGTGATCTTTCGCCTCGGACGCTTGCTCGATGAGGCAAAAGGGCCGGGCATCATCCTCGTTTTTGGACCGATCGACCGGATGGTTCGCATCTCCCTCCGGCAGGAAGCGTTCGAAGTACCGCCGCAGGACATCATCACTCGCGACAACGTCACGCTCAAGGTCAACGCCGTCGTCTTTCTCCGCGTGATCGAGGCCAGACGCGCCGTCGTCGAGGTCGTCGACTATCGCTACCAGACGTCGCAGTTGGGGCAGACCACGCTTCGCTCGGTCCTCGGCGAGGTTGAGCTCGACGAGCTCCTCGCGCATCGCGACAAACTGAATTCACGAGTGCAGAGCATCCTCGATCAGCACACCGAGCCGTGGGGCGTGAAGGTAGTGAACGTCGAGCTCAAGCAGGTCGATCTGCCGGAGTCGATGCTGCGGGCCATGGCCAAGCAGGCCGAGGCGGAGCGCGAAAAGCGCGCCAAACTGATTCATGCCGAGGGCGAGTTCGCCGCGTCGCAAAAACTCGCGGATGCCGCGCACGTCCTGGCGACCGAGCCGGCCACGTTGCAACTGCGCTACCTGCAGACGCTCACCGAGATCGGCGTCGAGAAGAACACGACCATCGTCTTCCCGCTGCCGATCGACATGCTAGCCGGGCTGGCGGACATGATCAAAGCGAAAGCGGCGAGGGGCTGAGGGCTGGCGACGGATCTCGTGCGAAGATCGTGACCGATCGGTCCGATCCGTCTGATCGGTCCGATGAATCCGCTTACCACTCGTTGTAGTGAGAGCCGTCGAGTGCCGTTGCCGTCGACGTGGAGTGGATGTCCCAGATGTTGTCGCCGTTCGTGCTCACGGAGTCGTAGGCATCGGAGCTGGAAAAGGTGTTCCACGTGGAGGTTCCCGTCATCGGGTCGACGAGGTCGCGCGGACGTAGGAGCACCAGCTTCCGGCCATCGACGAGCTCGATCGGTTTGGACAGCTCGGCCAGCGTCTTCGGATAGGTCCCCTGGTCGCGGGCGGCCTGCTCCTTGATCTGTCCCTTGAGGCGAAGCTCGTGATACTGATCGATGGCCCAGGCGATCTTCTGAAGGTGGTCCCGCAGGTCGGATTCCTGGTTGAGGCGGAAAACGGCCCGGCCGGCCGGAAGCGCAACGGCTGTGAGAATCCCGACGACCGCGATCACCGTCACGAGCTCGGCGAGCGTGAATCCGCGTCGATATCTCATCGGCCTTGGGAACGGCCGCCCGCGCCCGACGCATTCCTCCGGAACAGCGATCGGATGTCCTCTATCCATCAGTGATGTAGACGTGGCCGCGCAGCGGAGGTGTCGCCTCAGCGGGGGTTTCAGGGTGCCGCGCCTACTCGCTCTTGCCTCTCGGCGGAATCGCGTACCGAATGCTGACGGGCACACCGGCGGCCGATGCGAGCGCAGCGCGTGCCAGGGCGAGCTGGCTCACCGGCGGGTTCTCGACTTCGACGAGGATCGCCGCGCGAATCTCACTCAGTGCCGCGCCGGCCAGATTGAGCTGGGACAGCGCTGCGCACGCCGGCGAAAAGCTGGGATTGAATGCTGCGTTCTCCGAGTACGGCGCGGCGGCCACGATGTTGCTCTTCGTGATGATCGCGACGCCTGAATACGACTTCGTGTACGGCGCGTAGCTCCGATTCGCGGCAGCCAGCGCGGCCGCGGTGGCGATGGGCTCGGGCGTCGTGCCGGTGATCCGAAGCCCGTGACTCTGCGGAGTCAGGAGTCCGCCTTCGACGCTGAGATCGCGCGGGCCGAAAGCTCGAGGCAGCAAGGTCCAGAGCGGAATCGCTTCGTCGCTCACGATCACCCGCAGCGTCTGCGCCGATGTGAGCTCCCAGAGGTATTGGCGGCAATAGCCGCACGGCGTGGCGGTTACGGCGATCGACTCGATGCGTTCCTCGCCGCCGATCCAGGCGTTTGTCACCGCGGATTGCTCTGCGTGAACGGTCAAATTCAAGGCTTCGCCGCTGAGCTCCAGATTCGATCCGAGATAAAGACTGCCGGTGCCACCGCGGGCCACCGCCCCGACAAAAAAGCGTGAGACAGGCGCAACGGCGTAAGCGCCGGCAACTTTCGCGAGCGCCAGCATGAGCTCGTCCACGGTCATGCTTGTTGCGCCCGCGAGCGCTTCAGCCTCGGCCGCGGGGATCACTCCACGAAACGTGTCGCTGCAGAGGGTCGCGGCAAGACGATTGACGACCTCGTCGGCGTGACTCGCAAAGGCCAGGTGCACGGCGGACGGTGTGGGCTTCGGCATCGATCGGATCCTTTCGATTTGAAGCGCGTTGTAACGAAGTGACGAATGGCGCGGCACCGTTTCAACCTGCCATCATCGCGCGAAACGGTGCCTGCTGCACAAGACGAAATGTGCCCGGACTTTCGTAGGCCGGCCCAGGAGCTTGGCAAGGTTTCCACGAAGAACCTCGAAACTCCAATACGAGCGTCACTAGAAACCGATGAATGCCGGCTCCGGATGCAACTCCACACCGAACTTATCTCGAACCGTTCGTTGGATCAGTTCTACCAGCGCCAGCACATCCCTGGCCGTGCCTCCTCCGCGATTGATGATGGCCAGCGAGTGCTTGCTCGAGATCCCGACGTTGCCCCGCTCGTAGCCCTTCGGAAATCCGGCATTCTCGATCAGCCACGCCGCGGACAATTTCACGCTTCCGTCCGCAGCATCGAAGTGCGGCAGGCCCGCGCCGGCACGTGCCAGGAGTCCATCGAGCTCGCTCGCTGCGACTACCGGATTCATGAAGAACGAACCGTCGCTCCTGGTGTCTGGATCGTTTGAATCGAGCAGCATTCCTTTGCGGCGCCGGATCGCCAGCACGGCCTCGCGCACCTCGGAGAGGCTCGGCGTGGACGTTCCGGATTCATCGAGGTAGCGCCGCAGCTCCTGGTAGCGCACGACCGCTTTGCCATCGCGAGTGAGGCGGAACGTAACCGAGAGGATGACGTAGCGATCCTTGTCGATGTTCTTGAACCGGCTCGAGCGATAGCCGAACCCGCATTCCTCGTTCGTGAACCAGCGCACGCGCCGCGTCGCGCGGTCGAGCGCCTCGACGCGGACGATCGTCTCGCTGACCTCCTGGCCGTACGCGCCGATGTTCTGAATCGGCGTCGCGCCGATCAGGCCAGGGATGCCGGAGAGGCACTCGATTCCGGCCCAGCCGCTGAGGACCGCGCGCTCGACGAACGCGTCCCACGGCTCGCCGGCCGCGACCTTCACGAACACGCTCGTGGCGGCGTCACCAACCGTGACTCCGCGCAGATCGTTCTGAACGACGAGTCCGTCGATGCCATCGTCGGCGATCAGGACATTGCTTCCGCCGCCGAGGATGACGAGGCGAAGTGCGCGGTCCTCGGCCCATGAGATGGCGGCGATGATCTGATCGACAGACTCGGCGCGCAGAAAATAGCGCGCCCTCCCGCCGATGCCGAGCGTCGTCAGCGGCGCCAGCGGGACGTCCGGCCGGAGCGATGACACGATTGTGGCGTCGATGCTCATGTCGTTGAGTCAGGGACAAGGGACGAGGGAAGAGGGACGAAGAAAAAACCCCTTCGTGGCGGATCGTGTTTGACACGCTGGCCAATCACCCTCGTCCCTTGTCCCTCATCCCTCTACACATTGTGACAGGATCGCCGCTTTCATTCTCTGGACTTTGCGTCATTTGTATCGACAATGGCAACCATCCTCGAATGACGGTGGGCAGGAGCGATGCGATGGCTGATGCGGTAGCGATGGGCTCGGCGGCGGACAAGGAGTTCCTCGGACATCCGCGCGGACTCACGACGCTCTTCTTCACCGAGATGTGGGAGCGCTTCAGCTACTACGGCATGCGCGCCCTGCTGATGCTCTACATGGTCGGATCGGTCCTTCAACCCGGCCTCGGATTCGGCGTGCGCCGCGCTGCGTGGATCTATAGCACTTACACGATGATGGTGTATCTCATGGGCATGCCCGGCGGCTTCATTGCCGACCGCTGGCTCGGCCACTACAGGGCGGTGCTCGTGGGCGGCATCATCATCGCCTGCGGCCACTTCAGCATGGCTGTTCCCGACATACGGTTCTTCTACCTCGGCCTCTGCCTGATCGTGATCGGCACGGGACTGTTGAAGCCGAACGTGAGCTCCCTGGTCGGTGCGCTGTATTCGAAAGACGATCACCGCCGCGACTCCGGCTTCTCGGTCTTTTACATGGGCATCAACCTCGGCGCGTTTTTCTCGCCGATCGTCTGCGGCTGGCTTGGTCAGATGGTGAATTGGCACTTCGGCTTCGCCGCCGCCGGGGTCGGCATGGTCTTCGGGCTGATCCAGTACGTCACCGGCAGGAAATACCTCAGGACCGTGATGCCGCAATCCGAGCCGACCGCAGGAAAGCTGGTTGACGCCGTGATTCACACCAAGGTCGCGCCGCTGAGCGCCGGCGACTGGAAGCGCATGGGCGCACTGGTCATGCTGGCGATCTTCGCCCTGATTTTCTGGGCCGGTTTCGAGCAGGCCGGCTCGAGCCTGACGCTCTTCGCCGACCGCGCCACGCGTCTCACGATCTTCGGCTTCAAGTATCCGTCGAGCTTGTTCCAATCGGCGGAGCCGCTCTTCGTACTCATCCTCTCGCTGGTTTTCGCATGGATGTGGCTCAGGCTCGGCCGGCTCGAGCCATCGAGCCCGGCGAAGTTCACCCTCGGTCTCGTATTTCTGAGCCTCTCGTTCCTCCTGATCATTCCGGCGGCGCGGATGTTCGAGAGCACGAAGGTGCCGGTGAGCCCGATGTGGCTGGTCGGTCTCTACTTCCTTCAGGCGGTCGGCGAGCTCTGTCTCAGCCCGATCGGCCTGAGTCTGGTGACGAAGCTCTCACCGCCCCGGCTTGTGGGACTGATGATGGGCGTCTGGTTCGTCGCGATGGGGATGGGGAATTCCGTGGCCGGATTCGTGGCAGGATTTCTGCAGAACCGCTCGTTCACCGAGGTCTTTCAGCCCGTATTCATCGCGATCACGGTCGCCGCCGTCATCCTGGCGTTGATGATTGCACCGATCAACAAGCTGGCGCGCAAGGACTGAGACCGGCAGTCTTGTCGTGCTGCTGCGGTCCACGATTCCGGCGTGGCCCTTGATTTTGCGCGGCCGTTTGCGGCATTCTCATCGAGCACGAACATCCGGCGGCATCGAACGCTGATCGAGGGAGGGTGTGATGGGTGAGATCAAGCTGTTCCAGATCTGCTACGAAGGGAACCTTACCGCCGAGGTATCTCACGCCATGCGCCGGCTCGGAGCCGAGCCGAACTTCGATCAGAGCTGGCACGTGTGGCTCCCGGAAGGACGGCACTCCGCACCGCTCGTGCGATACCTGAGGACCTACATCCCGGATGACGCGCGTCTCCTCGTCGCCTGCACTCACTTCACGAACGTCCGCGACTTTCTGCTGATTCGCCACAGTTTGACGCCCGACTTCGACTACCGCGAGCTGCATGACGCGATCGGACGCCTCGGCCCGATCATCGAGCTCCCATTCGAGTCCGTGTTCGTCGTGCAGTCCGCGGATCACACTGACGTCCAAACGCTCGGCCGCGCTCTCGGTGAGCTCTGCCCCGACGAATCGCTCATGGTCGCCGGCATCAGCCACGATTGGGCCTACAGCAACTCCGGCATCAGCCGCATGTTTGTCGCACCTGCTGCCACAGCCGCGGCACCGCAGTTCCGGCAATTCTGAGAACCGGGAACCCTGCGCTGCCGGGATGCCCGTTTCATAAGGGCTTTTCAGCCACCGATGTGGGACATCTCGACTTTCGGCAGGCCTGCTGTCTCAGCGGAGCGGATCTCCGAATAGCGGTCGGTGCGTTCGCGCCACACGCCGGAGATCGCCGAGTAGATCTCGTCGTCGGTCGCGCCGCCGCGAAGCAGCGGGCGCAAGTCGCGGCCGGCGGACGCGAAGAGGCAAGTGTAGAGATGCCCATCGGCTGAGAGTCGAGCGCGCGTACAACTGCCACAAAACGGCTGCGTCACGGCGGTGATCAATCCGATCTCGCCGGCGCCGTCCACGTAGCGATAACGCGATGCCACCTCGCCGTAATACGAGCGATCCATCGGCTCGAGCGGCCACTCGGCAGAGATCATGTCGAGAATCTCGCGCCCCGAGACGACGTCCGCCATCCGCCATCCGTTCGTATTGCCGACGTCCATGTATTCGATGAAGCGCACGGTGTGCCCAGTGCCGCGGAAGTGACGCGCCATCTCGAGGACGCTGCCTTCGTTCTCGCCGCGCTTGACGACCATGTCGATCTTGATTGGCTTCAGGCCCGCCGAGGCTGCGGCGTCGATGGCCTCCAGCACGCGAGCGACCGGGAACTGGACGTCGTTCATCCGCCGGAAGACCACGTCGTCGAGCGAGTCCAGGCTGATGGTGATTCGCTGCAGGCCGGCCGATCTCAGCGCGTTCGCTTTGTCGCGGGTCAGCAGCGAGCCATTCGTCGTGAGCGTGAGATCGTTGAGGCCATCGATTGTCGCGAGCTGGCTGACGAGCCGTTCCAGATCGCGGCGAATCAGAGGCTCGCCGCCAGTGAGACGTACCTTCTCCACGCCGAGGCGGACAAAGACACGCGCCACCCGCGCGATTTCCTCGAAGGTCAACAACTCGTCGCGATGGAGGAAAGCGAAATCGCGCCCGAAGACTTCCTTCGGCATGCAGTACGTGCAACGAAAATTGCACCGGTCGGTGATGGAAACGCGAAGATCGCGCAGCGGCCTGCCTAGTGTATCGGTCAGCACGGGCGCCATTGTGCCGGAAAGAACAGACATGGCGGTAATGTCGTTCCCGCTACGGCTCTGCGGGGCTTGCCGGGAACAGGAACTCCAGCACGTCCTGCGCCCGCTCTCCCCATGAGCGCTCGCTGTGGTCGCCCGTGCGGTCTTCGACGTAACGAAGGTTCGCCCGAGCGAGGTCGCTTGACTCGACCCAGCCGCGCGCGACGAGGCGGTCGCGAAGCTCCCGGACGTCGCGCAGGGCTTCGGCGCCCTCCCGCACCCCGATGTCGAGCCAGATCCGTGGCAGCGCGCGCG
>DASQGS010000341.1:0-2842 GCA_035632455.1 Thermoanaerobaculia bacterium
TTGAATTTTGAATTGAATGCCATGGCTAGCGCGAAACCGCAACGCGCGGGTTCAAGAGCCAATTCATAATTCAACATTCAACATTTCGAATTGAATGAAATGGCTCCCTTCAACACTCAATCCAACACACGTCATTTCCCGGCCACGAGTGAAATCCGCGTAAACCCCTACCGTTTATGCCGCCTCGTTCGCTATTCTCGACGCTCACCATCGGCGCGCTGACCACCGACCACTGACCACTGCTCACTGCCACTAACCGCACTCATCACGGAGCCCGCATGACCCGCAACCTTCGCACGATCCTCGCAACGATGATCCTCTTCCTCGCGGCCTTCTCGCTCCTGGCCGCGGATCGACCCGATCTCGTGGTCGTGATCTCGATCGATCAATTTCCATACTCGTATATCGAGCGCTTTCAGCCGTACTTCAGCGACGGTGGTTTCAACCGCTTCCTCAAGAAGGGTGCGGACTTTCAGAAGGCCAGGTACACCTACGCGACCACCTACACCGGACCAGCACACGCTGCGATCGGCACCGGCCGCGTGCCGTCCGCCAGCGGGATCATCGGCAATTCCTGGTTCGACCGCGTGGCCGGCTCGCGCGAGTATTGCGTCGCCGACGCTCGCGCCACTCCGGTCGATAAGCTCGGTGGCGGGATGTCGCCGCTCAACCTCGCCTCCGACTCCCTCGGCGATCGTCTCCAGGAGAAATACCCCGGCGCGAAGGTCTTCGGCGTCTCCATCAAGGATCGCGCAGCCATCCTGATGGCGGGCCGGAAGGCCACCGCGGCGTTCTGGTACGACGCCGGCGGCCCGGGCTTCGTCTCCAGCAGCTATTACCGCATCGACGAGACCCTGCGCCAACTGCTCGCTGGCTACAACCACGCTGTTCCCGACTACGTGAAGGCGCATCCGGTCTGGGAGCAATCGGGCTTCATCCCCGCCGCGGATCTCGAACGGCTCACGCACGATCCGGAGAAGCTGCGCCAGTACAAGACGCAACGGGAAGGCGTCGGCGTCGCGTTTCCACATCCGATCAAGGGTGCCGAGGCCCTCACGTACACGCCGTTCGGCAACGGCTTGGTCTTCGGATTCGTGGAGCAGCTCATCGATGCCGAGCATCTCGGCACTGATGACGGCCAGCCCGATCTCGTCTACCTCAGCCTCTCGTCGCCCGACTACCTCGGCCACAGCTTCGGCCCCGACTCGCTCGAGGTCGCCGACACGGTCGTCCGCACCGATCGCGATCTGGCCTCGTTCCTCGATCATCTCGAGCAGAAGTTTGGCAAGCGGGTGACCGTGGCGCTGACCGCCGATCACGGCGTGCAGTCGATCCCCGAGGTTGCGAAGGACATGGGACGCGACGCTGGACGCCTCGACATGCGCGACCCGGGCGCGAACGTCCGCACGTTCGCCGAGCTCGGCGACGGCCGCCGGCAGTTGGAGAAGACGGTCGCGAAGAAGCTGGGACTTCACGCGACGGACAAGACCCCAATCGAGCACGGCCTCATCCTCGCCTTCGAGGAGCCTGGCCTCTACCTCAACTGGGTACGCATCCGGGAGCTGAAGCTCAGCGGCGAGCTCGTGAAGCGCGTGGTCCGCGACGCCGCCAGGACACTCCCAGGCGTCTCCGGCGCATTCACCGACAGCGAATTGCTTTCGATGAACCGCGATCCCGCCGAGCTCGAGGCCGCGGTGCGCAGGTCGTTCCGCGCCGATCGCAGCGGCGACGTGCTCGTCACCTTGCGGCCTGGATGGATCTGGAGCTATGGCCCGACCGGTACCACACACGGCCAGCCGGTCGAGGCCGATCAGCACGTGCCGGTCATGCTCTGGGGCGCGGGGGGCAAGCCGGGGGCGTACGAGAACGAGGCGGCGCCGACCGATCTCGCCAGGACCCTCGGCTCTCTCCTCGGCGTGCAGGCCGGAGGGCCGGACACCCAGGTCCTGCCGTGCGTCTCACCGTGATGAGGGCGAGGTCAGCGATGAGCCCTAACCAAAAGTGTCATCCTCATAGGTGGAGCGCGGCGAAGGATCTCCCTGCATGTGGCACAGACACTCCTGTCTGTGCCAAGGAGATCCTTCGGCGCGCTCTACCCCTCTGGGGTTCCGCAGCCTCAGGATGACACGAACGGCCGGGCTCGCTGTGCTATTCTTCGCCGCGCCGGCCCGGCCTACCGTGCTGTCAATCAAACAAAGCGAATCATCGGAGAGATACGACTGATGAATGTCAAGAAGCGCTTGCTGGACAGTGCTCGCATGAACCGCGCGATCCGGCGCATGGCCATCGAGATCGTCGAGAAGAACCGCGGAATCCAGGACCTGATGATCGTCGGCATTCGCAGCCGGGGCGTTCCCATCGGCGAGCGCATCGCCGCGGAGATCGAGCAGATGGAAGGAGCTCCCGTGCCGATCGGGATTCTCGACATCACGCTCTATCGCGACGATCTCACGACCATCGCGCCGCAGCCGCTGGTCAAGCCCACGAAGCTTCCTGAGCCGATCGACGACAAGATCGTCGTCCTCGTCGACGACGTTCTCTACACCGGCCGGACCGTTCGCGCTGCGCTGGACGCGATCATCGACTTCGGCCGCCCCAAAGCGATCCAGCTCGCAGTGCTGATCGACCGCGGACACCGCGAGCTCCCGATCCACGCCGATGTCGTCGGGAAGACCGTCCCCACCGACAAGTCCGAGGTCATCAAGGTCAAGCTCAAGGAGACCGACGACGAGGATGAAGTGTTGATCATGGAGAAGTGAGAGGCAGTGATCAGTGGTCAGTGGTCAGGAGAACCTGCTTGATACTTAACGCATTGTTCACGGAACGACGCCGCCGCCAACGA
>DASQGS010000342.1:0-12455 GCA_035632455.1 Thermoanaerobaculia bacterium
GGCGACGGTCGGATACGGTTCTCGGTAACTTGACAGCTGGGCTGTAACGGCTGACACTCGTCGCGATGCACGCTCCGGTCTCTACGCACGATTCGCGCCGCACCACTCAGGCGACGCTAAGGGCCGTCGCGCTCCTTTCGATCGTGTTGACGGTCGTCTTTCTGATCCTGGCGTTCAGCGACCGCGGCATCGCCGAGCTCCAACAATCGCGCCGCCGCGTGGATCAGCTTCGCGCCGAGATCCATCAGCTTCAGGCCGAGAACGCCCGCATCAAGGCAGAGATCGAGAGCGTCAAGAAGTCCACGTACGCCGTCGAGCGCATCGCCCGCGAAGACCTCGGCATGGCCCGCAAAGGCGAGGTCATCTACATGCTGCCGAAGAAGTAAGCGCGGCAGCGACCGAAGTTGCGCCACAAGACGCTCACCGTTGACGTAGCCGTTGGCGTCGCCGTCGCCGGATTTTGACTTTGACTCTACCGTCGGTGTGTCTTCACGGAAGTCAGAGTCAAAGACCGGCGACGCCGACGTCAACGGCTACGGCAACGGAAAACCCACGCCAACACGAGCGGCTACGCCAACGGAACTCGCCGGGCGCCCTTCCACCCGGTCCCGCTACTGCGCCTCCTCTGCCACCTCGAACAGATGCTGAGGCAACAACCGATCGCGATCGAACGGCGGCGGCTCCTTCGCCGGGATCGGTTCGCCGAAGCGCTTCGTCCAGTCAGAGCGTATGTCATCGTCGGCGTAGTAGCGAAGATAGATCTCGTTATCCTCTTCGCTCCCGCCGCCGATGGGACTGAGGTGCCAAGCACTCCTAGGATCGTCGGAGAGGATCGTCTCCTCGACAAGCGCGTCGGTCACGAGATATTGATAGAGTTCGCGATCGCTCATGTGGTCCGTCGAGTCGAGGTACATCCCGATCGCGGCCATCGCTTCGATCAACTCCCACAGCTTCTTGTGCAGCGCGTCGTCATCGAGCGACACCTCATCCGGAATCACCAATCCCTTGGCGCGCAGCACTTCGAGAGGCCGCTCGCCCTCCTCTTCACCATCGAAGAATCGGTCGAGGCGTTCGATCTCGGCGATCGGATCATAGGTCTGGTCGTCTTTCGCAGTCTTTGCCACAAGGACCTCCTTCCCGCCGAGGCTCCCTCGGTAGGTGGAGTATGTCAAGACTTCTACGAGGGGTAGATGTCTATCTATCCGTTCTTGACGATCTCTTTCAGCATCTCGTCCTGCACGTGGTGCACGGCGTAAACGCCGACGTGATAGTTGTTGAAGAGAAACGAGAAGGCATAGACCTTGCCGCTCTGGCCGTGCACGTATCCCGAGAGACCGACGACACCGGCGATGTAGCCGGTCTTCGCGTAGACCTGCCGCGCATACGGCTCGCTGTTGAGGCGGTGGCCGAACTTCGATTCCAGGTCGCCCGAAAATGGGAGCGAGCTGACGAAATCGCGGCGGTCGGGGCTCTTCCACATATAGCGGAGGACAGAAATGAAGGCGCTCGATGAAGCGCGGTTCAGGCGCGACATCCCCGATCCGTCGGCCGGCGAGAACTCGCCTGGCGGAACGCCCAGCTTGCCGGTCAGCCATTCTTTGACCGCCGTCGTGCCGGCGTTCCAGGAGCCTTCCTTCTTCGTCTCCGCGCCGAGGATCTTGATCAACTCCTCGGCGTAGTGGTTCTGGCTCTTCTTGTTGATGACGTCGACGATCACGTTCAGCGGCGTGGCGTGCTGGGTCACGGGGCGCCAGTCGGGACGCGTATCGTGCGGCGTCATCATGAGCTGGCCCTCGACGTGGAGGCCGCTGCGCTCGAACGTCTCGTGGGTCACTGAGGCGAAGTACTGAATCGGATTCTCGATCGTCACGAACAGCTCGGAGGCACCCGAGCGCGCCTTGACGCCGCCGCGGACCATCACCGTGTTCGTTCCCCGCTGCCGGGTGACAAACGGCAGCCCGCGACCGGTGGTGCAGTTGTTCTCGATGCTTACGAAACTGGTCGGCGGCTCGAGCTGCACGACGCACGGCTTTCGCGTCCGGCCCGGCAGCACGCGCACTTCGACGCAGCCCTCCTGCATCGAGAACGCGGAGATCGGCGCTTCGTACCAGTTCGCGAGCTGACCCACCGGCCAGCTCGGATGGACATACTCGGTATCCATGTAGCCGTACTCGAAAAGAAGATTGCCATGGACGGTCTTGACGCCGGCGCGCTTGAGATCGGAGGCCCATTCCTCGATGACGGCGGTGGAATGGCCGTCGTGAAAGCGTCCGCCGATCGTAGGATCGCCGTGGCCGACGATCTTCACGTCACCGTTGAGCGTCCCGGTGGGATCGACCTGGCCGCGCATGTAGATCGTTGTCGCCACTTCGAATCCTGGCTTGAGCAAATCGAGCGCCGCGGCGGTCGTGAAGAGCTTCATGTTCGACGCCGGCGCAAGCGGTGAGTGCGGGTTGCGCTCGACCATTACGGCGCCGCTGTCGACGTCCACGACTTGAATGCTGACCTCGGCGCTGCCGGCCACCTTGCCGTTCGCCAGCGAGGCCAGCCGCTCCTGGAGCGTATTGCCCACCGCGGTCTCGAACACCTGGGGAGCGGGACGCCTGCGGGACTTGCTACGCCTCCGTCTGGCGGCACTCTCGGCAACGATTGGGTTGAGGAGGAGAATGGAGAGAATAAGGAGAAGTTTCGCGATGATCTTCGGGGATCGGGCCATCATTAGTATGGAGGATACCTGATCCAGGTAGCATGGACACTGCCGTCTGCGTCTTCTCTGTGCCAGTTCCGGGACCATGTGGCGCAGACACTCCTGTCTGTGCCCGAGCCAACCCTAGATCCTCTGCCACGGCTCCGGAAGCCCGAGACGGATCCGTTCGCGGAGCATCTTCGGCAATCTGGCGCCGATCTCCTGAGCGAGCTCTTCGTGCGAGTAGCGACGGCTGAAGTGAGTGAGGACGATCAGCTTGTTCTCGAAGCGATCGGCGAAGTCGGCGAGATCGTCAACGTGAATGTGGCGGTACGTCGCGGCTTTCGCGTGGTGTTCATCCAACACGAAGGAGCACTCGATCATCAGAACCTCGGAGTGGAACAGCGCATCGTTCGTCTCGAGGATCCCACGGTCTGTATCACCGGTGTAGAAGAGCATCGAGTGATCGGTTTCGTCCGCGATCGGGATGCCCTGTTGCCGGAGCGACTCCAGGGCTTGCCGGTCCAGACCCTTGTATTCCTTTCGCAGGTGGTGCCGTCGCTCGATGAGCTCCCAGGCTCGCGAAGGGACGCGATGCGAGGAATCGTGCGCGCGGACGGTCCACGGGCGCCGGAGCGGGTGCGACTCGCCAGGTGCCATACCGATGATCTCGATGTCGTACTGGGTTTTCTCGAGACGCGAATGAATGGCCATGAGCTCGCGAAAATCATCGGCAGTTTCCTCCGGAACGTAGAGGCGGCCGGGAGGGAGGCGCTGGAGTCGTCGTTGTCCGGCCCAGAAAGGAATGCCGACCGAGTGATCAAGGTGGGCGTGGCTGACGAGAATGTCGGGGATGCCGACGAGGGCGTCCGGGCCGCGGCCGATGTCGAGGCCAACGTTGAGCTCCCTGATGCGGAACCAACTCTCATGACCTGCGCGCGATCGTCCCTCGATCGTGAAGTGGTCTGTCTTGAGAGTGAAGAAGTCGTTGTCCATGCGGTTGACAGTTCGCTATTGCCGGATTCCTAACCGTGTTGTCTGGAGATCCTCGACAACTCCCGGAAGCTCTCCCAGGTCGTAGATCACCGCGTCGGGCACGATCGTCAGCTCGTGCGCGACTGCCGGAGCGACGGCTGTGCCGCGCGCCGGCGGGATGAAGTGAACGCCGCGCATACCGCTGCGCTGGGCGCCATGAACGTCGGCGTAGAGATTGTCGCCAACGAAGACCATCTCGCCGGCGCCGACGTCCAGACCGAGGCGGACGGTGTCGAAGATCGCAGTCTGCGGTTTGCAGACTCCTACCTCGTTCGAGAAGACCATCACATCGATCGACGAAGCGAGTCCGAGGTGGATCAGAACTTCGCGCAACACTGAGCCCGGAGTGCGGCCGGTATTGCAGACCAACCCGACACGAAGCTCGCGATGCGCGAGGATGCGCAACATCTCGGCCGCGCCCGGGACGACTCCCGGAAGAATCTCGAGCGCGGCGCCGGCGTAGGCTTTCTCGAGCTCGGCCAGCGTGGCCTCGCCGAGCATCGCCGGCTCGACCTCGAGCACCTCAAGAAAGTGCTCGATCTGGCGGCGGCAGGGGACGTCGAGGTCGATTGACCAGTAGAGCTCCTGGCATCGCTGCCAGAGGCTGCGGTAAGCGTTGTGGATCTGGTCCGGGCCATGGACAAGTCCTTGTCGCCGGAGGATGGCTTCCATCCGTCCGAGGCGCAACCGTTCCTGGCGGCGCGCCAGCTCGGGCGTGTCGGTGATCAGAGTTTCCCAAAGATCGAACGCGATGGCTTTGATCATTTTGTGGTTATTGGATGGGCAGTGGAAGCAGTGGTCAGTGGTCAGTGGTTAGTGGTTAGTGGTTAGTGGTCAGTGGGCACTCGGAGCAGGAGCGCGCATCCACGCTGAACCAACTGACCACCGACCACTGCCCACTGATCACTAGCCGCTACGTCAACGGCACCCGCCCTCCGAATCCTTCTTCATATCCGTGGAAGAACTGGAGCGATGGTTCCGGATGCTTCCAGCAGTAGTACCCGCTGCCGCTGTCGAAGTCGACGAGCCAGAGGCCTTTGACTTCGACACCGAGGTCGTTGATCGATTCGGCCCAGGCATTGATGATGCGCTGGTACTCCTCGCTGGTCTCGTCAGTCTCGCCTTCGTCGCCGCTCTGCTGCGCGAAGGCCTCGAGCTCCGCGACCGCGGCATCGGTCAGCCTCTTGACTTCCGGGATCAAAGCCGAGGCTTGCTCGTAAGAGAAAGTCGTCTTCATGGGCGAATCATAGGCGAGGAGGCGGATCAACGCGCGTGCGATTGGCCTTCGCTCAGCGATCCGCGCCGCCGTGACTCAATCTCCGTTCTTTACCTCGTCGAGCCAACGCTTGAATCGTTCTTTCAGGCGATCTGCTTCCTCGGTTTTCTTCGAGTCGCGCAACTGCCTCTCCAGCTTTTCGATCTCGCCGCGGATCTCGTCGAGCCTGCGATCGAGCACGTCGCTGCCCTCCTTCTTCCAGGCGGGCACTTTCCTCTTCCACTCGTCGAGCTGGGCGTCGAGCCCTTCGCGATCGATGGCCTCGATCTTCTCGTCGGCCTTCCTTTTGAGCTTGCTCAGGAGTGGCTGGACGGCCGAGCCATGCTTCGCCAGCCATGTCGCGATCCGGTCCTGCTTCGCGTAGAGAATCGCGCCATCGTCGATCGGGCGCCCGACGGCAAAGGTGTTGGTCACCTCGAGGCGGGTATGCGGTGGATCGCCCTCGACCGCAAACAGGGAATCGGTGACGACGTCGCGCGTGTGCAGGCGATCGACGCGGATGCTCACCGCTTCCCGTCCGTCCATCGGCGTCACCGCGGTGACGCGGCCGATCGTGACGCCATCGGCGACCAACGGGTCGTTCTTCCCGATTCGCTGCGACTGGTCGAAGATGATGGTTGCGCGCACTTCGCCCCGATGAATGAAGAGCCGCGCGGCAAACCATGCGCCGGCAGCAAGAGCGATCAGCAGGACAAACGCCAGGAGTTTGCGCATGATTGGTCCTCCTTAGAGGCAGGCCACCAGACTATACGCGACTCGCCACAATGCCGCGACGCGAGGCCGGCGCCTCTGTATGCCGAACCGCGATGAATGGCGATTCATTCGTTTGCCATGACTGCCATGGACGATCCATCGCGCTTGTGCTAAAACCCGTCCTACATTTTTGGTTTCCCCAAAAAACGAACACGGAGGAGAGCCCGATGGCGGTAGAGGAAAGGGTCAAGTC
Organism: Thermoanaerobaculia bacterium; assembly: GCA_035632455.1. Taxonomy (GTDB): domain Bacteria; phylum Acidobacteriota; class Thermoanaerobaculia; order Gp7-AA8; family Gp7-AA8; genus DASQGS01. The sequence goes on from DASQGS010000342.1 coordinate 5,944, forward strand.
GATCATTGTCGAGCAGCTCGGAGTCGATGCCGAGGAGGTCAAGCCTGAGGCGTCCTTCGTAGAGGACCTTGGCGCGGATTCGCTCGACACAGTCGAGCTGATCATGGCGTTCGAGGAGGAGTTCGGCGTCGAGATCTCCGACGAAGATGCAGAGAAGATCAAGCGCGTCAAGGACGCAATCGATTACATCGAGAAGAACGCGAAGACGTCATAGTGGATCCCGGAAGCAGGCCGTCCGGTCTGCTGCTTCCCGCACGGGCGCCCGCCCGTGCGATCCCCCAGGCGGTTGGTCAGTCTCGGTCGTTGAGAAAGTAAGGAGCGGAGGCCGCTCACGGCACGTCACAAAGCTGGCAAACGAAGCTGACCCCTCATCCCTTGGAGACAGCCCTTGGATAAGCGCCGCGTCGTCGTCACCGGAATCGGCATGATCTCGCCCCTCGGAATCGGCAAGGAGCCGACATGGCGGGGCCTCATCGAAGGGCGCTCCGGCGTCGGTCCGATCACCCGCTTCGATTGCCGGGAGTTCGCCTGCCGCATTGCCGGCGAAGTGAAGGGGTTCGATCCCGTCGATTGGGTGGAGAAGAAAGAGGTCAAGAAGTCCGACATCTTCATCCATTTCGCGATCGCCGCCGCCCAGACAGCAGTCGACGATGCAGCGATCGAGATGCCGCGCCCGAATCGCGATCGGGCAGGCGTCATCATCGCATCAGGCATCGGCGGGTTCACCTCGATTCAGGACACGCACAAGATATTGCTCGAGCGCGGGCCCGGGCGCGTCTCGCCGTTCTTCATTCCTGGCGCGATCATCAACCTCGCGGCAGGGCTGGTGTCGATCCGCTTCGGACTCGAGGGGCCGAGCTCGGCGCCGGCTACGGCGTGTGCCGCGGGGGCGCATGCGATCGGCGACGCGTTCAAGATCATCCAGCGCGACGACGCGGATGTGATGATCGCCGGCGGAGCCGAGGCGGCGGTCACGCCGTTGTCCGTCGGCGGATTCGCGGCCATGCGTGCGCTCTCGACGCGCAACGACAACCCACAGGCCGCATCGCGTCCCTGGGACCTTCAGCGCGACGGATTCGTGATCGGTGAAGGCGCCGGCGTGCTGGTGCTCGAGGAGTTGGGACACGCGGTCCGCCGCGGGGCGCGCATCTACTGCGAGCTGACCGGCTACGGAATGACCAGCGACGCCCACCACATTACCGCCCCGGCCGAGGACGGCAGCGGCATGGTGCGGGTCATGGATCGGGCCCTTCGCGACGCCGGGCTGCAGCCGTCCGACATCGGCTACATCAACGCCCACGGCACGTCCACGCCTGTCGGCGATCGAACTGAGACCGTCGCCGTCAAGAGAGTCTTCGGAGAACGCGCCCGCAAGGTCGCGATCAGCTCGACAAAGTCGATGACCGGGCATCTCCTCGGCGCGGCCGGCGGCCTCGAATCAGGAATCGCCGCGCTGGCCCTGGTCGAGGGAATCCTGCCGCCGACGATCAACCAGGAAACGCCGGATCCGGACAACGACCTCGACTACATCCCCAACGTCGCACGCCGTCAGCAGGTGCAACACGTCCTTTCCAACTCCTTCGGATTCGGCGGCATGAACGCGACGCTGATCTTCTCGAGGTACGAGTAGATGCCATGTCATCCTGACGCGTAGACGGCGAAGGATCATCTTGGCAGGAACGTGCTCTCGCAAGGAGATCCTTCGGCGCGCTTCACCCCTCCGGCGTTCCGCCGCCTCAGGATGACGTGAGCGATGAATTGCTTGTAACTGCAAAGTACTTTACAATGCCGCACAATGTTCGATGTCGCAGTCATCGGCGCCGGTCTGGCCGGATTGCAATGCTCGCGTTTGCTAGCTTTGCGCGGACTTCGCGTGCTGCTCGTCGATCGCAAGGCATCGGTGGCCGACGGCATTACGACCACCGGGATCTTCGTGCGAAAGACGTGGGAAGACTTTCCGCTTCCCGACGAGCAACTAGGGCGCGCGATCCGCGATGTCCGGCTTTACTCGCCCGCGCGCCGGATGCTGGCATTGACGGCTGCGCAGGACGAGTTCCGCATCGGCCGGATGGCCTGGCTTTCGTTGTTCCTTCTCGAGCAGTGCACCCGCGCAGGCGTGGTCTGGCGGCCGGCGACGCGTCTTTCGGCGTGCGAGCCGCGCGGAGACGATGGCGTGGGGCTGGTGCTGGAGCACGGACGCCGGAGCGAGACGCTCAACGCACGATATCTCGTCGGCGCCGACGGCCCGCGATCGTTCGTGGCCCGAGCTTTCGGCCTCGATCGCAACCGGGAGATGCTGGTCGGCCTGGAGGATGTATTTGCCTCCGCTCCCGCCGGGCCGCCGGCGCTGCACTGTTATCTCGACCCGCGGCTTGCGCCCGGCTACATCGCGTGGGTTGCGCACGACGGCGAGGAGACGCACGTCGGCGTCGGCGGCTACCGCGAACGGTTCGATCCGGCCGCGGCACTGGCCGCATTTCGTTCGAGCCTTGCAGGGCAAATCGATCTGCGAGGTCCGGCGATCGAGCGGCGCGGCGGGCTCATCCCGGTCGGGGGCATCCTGCGCCGGATCGCCTGCCGCCATGCGCTTCTCGCCGGCGATGCAGCGGGAGCGGTGTCGCCGCTCACGGCCGGCGGCCTCGATCCGGCGCTGCGATTGTCGACTCTTGCCGCGGAGGTCGTGGCGGCGTATCTCGATGTCGGAGATCCGTCTGTGCTCGCTCAGTACAGCGGTGACCGTTTTCGCGCCCGCTTCATCGCCCGCAAATGGATGCGCCGGCTGATCTCATCGGTGAGGAGCCCGCTGGCTATGGAGCTCGGTTGCGCATTCCTTCGAACCGCGCCGCTCCGCGCGCTCGCCTCGCATGTCTTCTTCGGCCGCGGCTCGTTTCCCGATGTCGCTCCACTCGCGAAAACGGCTTTGGTCGATCCCTCGGCCTGAGCTGAGAGAGCTGCTGGCTCTCCGGCAATCAGCACTCGCGCCCCAGGGACGCCCAGATGCCCGGTGACATCGATCACCCGATTTTTTTCGACGGATCGGCCACCATGATTCGCACCATTCCAGTCCAGCACAGTCTCAGGATTACTTCACGCCACCGCACCGTTGCCAAGACTATGAGCGAAAACATCAAGAAGCCCGCGAAGCCCGTTGCCGTTTCGGAGCGGTCGCTTCAGAACGCTGCCGTCCGGTTGTTCCCGAAACACAACAGGCTGGTCACCCCCGAGGTCGACTACCTCCGGCGCGTTCTCGGCGACAAGGCCACCCAGGTTGAGATCGACGAGAAGGTCCAGCTTGTTCGGCGCCTCCCCTGGTCGCAGATCATGGGTGAGTAACGGCCGGGCAACGCCAGCTCCTCGGCAACCGCAATCCACCAGCGACTTCAGACTGGGCATATTTCTGTGTGCTCACGAGTCTTCTGCCCTGCTCCACGCCCCCGCGGGCACACCTGTGATTGGCAGCCTTGACGCCGGGAGCTCGTCTGACCAAGCGACGAGTCACACATTGCATGGTGATGGCGCTGGACAGCCTACAGAATCGGACCTATGCTGTAACAGCATATCCATTCGCTGCCACCGCCGAGGCACGGATCAAAGGAGTCTCCATGCGAAGAACGAACGTGATCCTTCTCGTCGCAGTGCTCGGGCTTTCGGCCACGCTCGCTGAGGCCCGAGTCCTCTCCTATGCCCCTTACAGCAGCCGCTCCTCCTTCTCCGCGATTCAGAAGCGAACGACCCGGCACTTCGTGCTGATGGAGTCAACCGCGGGAGCGCTGCCACTCACGATGGTCGGCAACGGCTACGTGAGCCCAATTGCCGGCGAGCTCGTGCTCTACGACTCGAAGGGATTGAGCGAGCCGCGCGTGCTGCTCCCGATCCTGAAGAACACAACCTCGAGCTCCCTCGGGGCCGTGGCCCTGTGGGAGGACGAACAGGAAGTGCCTCGCATCCTGGTCGAGACCGACGCCACGCTTCCCGGAGAGGCGCACACCAACTTCGGCCTGCGCTGGCTGTTCAGCAGCGACGGTGGCCAGACATGGCGAATCACCTCGCTTCCCCTCATCGCGACGCCGGCTACCTTCGACGGCGTCCAGCAGCCCTTCGCCGCCCCACCGTTTGCGGACATCGGCGGACCCGTGCTGCGCGGTGCGTACTCGCCGATCCGCATCGGCATGCGCGAGACGCCGTTTCTCGTCACAGTCGTCACGAACGTCATGCCGATGTCGAAGTCCTCGCAGTTGTGGACCGTCGACGCGAACGGCGTGGCCAGCAACGTCGCGCTGATGTCATCTACGGCCGGGATGATCGGTACTGACGCCACCGGCCGCTACGCTCTTCTTCGGACGACCGATACCGTTGCCACCGTGTTCGACACCAAGACCTTGACGAACGTCCAGCAGTTCCTGATCGATCAGTACGGCACGTGGGACGGCTGGATCGCGCCCGACGGCGGCGTTTTCCTTGTCCAGACGAACGGCTATAGCCGGCTCTGGTACTTCCGCAACGGGAGCGGCTCGCAGGTCGCTGGGCCGTACGACGATGTCGCCTCGTCGCAAGGGAGCATGTTCTTCGCCGTGCCGACGTTTGATTTCTCCGGCGCCTGGATCGTGCAGCGCGCAAACAATCGGCCGACGACGCTCCTTCTATTCACGCCCGCCAACGGTCTCGTCAAAGAGTGGTCCGATCCCGCCGGGCCGCAGATCGAAGCGATCCACACCGCCGCCTCAGGGAAGCGACTCCTGCTCCAGGTTCATCGGACACGTCCGCAAGCCGACCAGCGGGTCTTCAAGGATCCGGCCCTTGCGGTTTGGGAGCTCGGCAAGCCGGCTCCGGCGGGTTATGACGAGCTGTTCATGAACGAAGTGCCAACCAAAGGCTTCGTTCACGTCGACGTCGATTCGCTTGCCGCGGGCGACCCATTCATCTTCGATTCCGGCGCGACGGTCATTCCTCCGAATTGCTGCGGGGGGATCATCATTTCGCCCGCGCCGCCTCCTCCCTCAGGCGGAGGTGGTGACGTAACCCAGGAATGGGGCGTCGTCCGCGCATCGCTTCAGCAACGTCTGGTAATCCCGGGCGTGGCCCGGACGGCCGGAAACTTCGGCAGCTTCTGGCAGAGCGACCTCACCTTCTACAACCCCGACGACCAGCCTGTGGTCCTACAGCTTCGCTACGTTCCGACCGGCGACGGCATCCGCGCCGAAGACATCATGCAGACGACCTTGACGGTCGGCTCACGGCAGATCCGGGTCATTCCCGACGCGCTCAAGTCGCTCTTCGATCTCGACAACGGCGGAGGCGCCCTCTTCATCACGCCGTTCCTCGGTCAGGCCATCAGCGCGTCGTGCCGCACGTATTCAACCTCAGCGACCGGCACGGTCGGGATGAACATGAACGCGATCGAGCTCACGAATGCCGCGAGCCCACGTTTCCCCGCAACCTTCGCCGGCGCTTTTCCGGGCTCAGGCTTCCGGACGAATCTCGTGATCACCGACACCTCGGGCCGCGGCACGGTGGCGACGGCTCAGGCAGTGGGTCCATTCAACGCTTCTGCCCTGGCGGAAGTACCGTTCGGTACCCCGGCAAACGGGCAGATGCAGTTCAACAGCATCGCCCCGACGCTTGGGCTTCGCTCGAGCGACACTGCCGCGCTGGTGTTCCATCCTGCCAGCGGCGAAGCGATCGCATCGGTCATCACGATCGACAACAAGACAAACGATCCTACCTACTACCCGCCCGATCTACCATCGCCGGTTGTTCGGACGATCCCAGCCATCGGCCATCTCGACGGAGCCAACGGCTCGAAGTTCCGGAGCGATCTCTATCTCTTCAACGCCTCCGACGCTCCGCGAACGGTCACACTGCAGATGACGATGTGGGATTACCCGGTCAACAGCAGCACGTACACCATTGGGCTGGCGGGCCATGAGTCGAAGGTGATTCGGGATGTGCTCTTCACGCTGTTCAACCGGACGGGAGTCGCCCGGCTTCGCTATGTCTCGAGCAACGACCCCACCGGTGTCCGCGCGACCTCTCGCACCTACACAATCGATGCCGACGGCGGTACGACCGGCTTTCTGATGCCGCCGCTCAACAACTTCCAGTCGGCCGGTCCCGGAGATGTGCTCGAGATCATCGCCGCGGGAGGGAAGAACTTCAGGACCAACCTCGGACTTGTGGAGCTTACTGCCACGTTGGTCGGGGTCACAGTCAACCCCACATTCCCAGTGGCCACGGCGAGGATCGAGATCTACGATGACACGCTCACGCTCATCGACCACTTTGATACCAGCGTGATGCTGACCGCCGGTGTTCAACTCAACGACATTTTTCACACCAGAGGGCTTGGCGATGGACCGCGCGCGGCGCTAATCCGCGTCATTCCAGCGTCGGGGATGATCGGTGCGTACGCCGCAGTGCTGGACAATGGAACGAACGACGCGTCATACGTCGGAGCAAACCTCGCCGCGAAGGAGTAGTTAGTCATGCAGTGGTCAGTGTCGAAGGACCTCGCG
>DASQGS010000343.1:0-6497 GCA_035632455.1 Thermoanaerobaculia bacterium
GGGGTGGCCTCCACGTGTTTTCGGGGGGACCGATCGATGGGACTGATGGGACCGATGGCCGCTGGGTGCCTTCGTCCTAGGCGTCCGGACGGCCAGGCACCTCCCCCGATCGCCGCGCCCTCCTCCGCTCCGGTACCCGGACGACGTGCACGCTGCAGTGCGCGTTCGCGGTCACGGTCGACGCCACGGACCGCCACCACGACCGGCCCGGCTGGCTCGGGCCCGGCGCGCCGAGCACGATCATGTCCACGTGATTGAGCCTCGCGAACTCGAGCAGCGCTTCTGCAGGGTTGGGAGACTCGATGGCGTGCAGGGACAGCCGTTGCGCGGGCATGCGAAGCGGCTCGACCCAATGGCGCAACCGGACGAGATGCTCCAGATGGATACCCGAGGCAGTTTCGGCCTCCGTCGTACCATCGATCACCGGGATCGACCCGATCACGGAGACGCAGACCAGGCGGAACTCTCCGCTCACCTTCAGAATCTGCGCGGTCATACGCTGGATCGCGGGCTGCCGCTCGTCATCAGGATGCATGGTATCGACCGCCACCATGATGATCGGCGTGCGTCCCGGCCGCACGTTCGCCGGATGGAACCGGACCGGCTGGACTTTCCGAGCCGTCCACCATCGCTTGACCTGCCTGAAGAATCCGGCCTGCCGCGACTTGGCGGCGCGCGAAGTCAGCGCCACCTGCTCCGGATTGCGCAGGTCAAAGGCCACATACGCTGCGGACTGGTAGCGCGCTTCCGTCGCCGGCTCGAGGCAGCGAAGGATGATCTCCTGAAGCCATGGCGGCATTCCGGGCGTGCGGACGGACGGGGGCACGGGATCGAGCCACAGGCGGTTGCGGAGGCCCGCGAGAGTATCGGGAATGCCAAACGGCAGCCGTGCGGTGGCCATCTCGTAGAGCACGACCCCGAGCGAGAAGATGTCGCTGCGCGGATCCTCACGCGTGCCGAGGACCTGCTCCGGCGAGATGTACGGCGCCGAGCCCGACGCGTATCGCGTCTCCTCCGCCAGCAGATCGGGATAGCGCGCGTGGTGCGCCAGCCCGAAGTCGATCAGCACCACAGTGCCATCCTTCTTCAGGATGATGTTGGCGGGCTTCAGGTCGAGATGGATGACATCCTGCTCGTGCAGGCTGTGAATCGCGTCGGCGATCGCGGCGCCGACGCGTGCGACGTCGTCGGGCCGGAACGAGCCACGGTTGAGAAGGTGATCGAGGCTCTCACCTTCGACCCATTCCGTGATGAGGTAAGGCGCTCGCGCGAGATCGCCGACCGCCACGCACCGCGGGACGTGAGACCCGGCGAGAGTCGGCACGATCGTGGCCTCGGTCTCGAAGCTGATGATGCCTTCGGGCGATTCATTCGGGCCGACCCGCGGCACCTTCATGATCATCGGCCCCGACAAATCGGGGCGCGTGACCCGGAAGATGTTGCCCATGGCGCCGGAGTGAATCCGCTCCCCGACGCGGAAGCCGTCGATCTCGCTGCCCGGTGCCAGCCTCTCGAGCATGGCAGGTCCGCCTCAGATCCCCTCTTCGATCCGCTGGGCCAGCGATTCCGGAAGACCGGCCCGCCGGATCTTGCGCGCCGCGGCAATGTGGTCGTAGGGCACGCGGAAGAACGTCATCTCCTCGCGCTCGCTGTCGAAAAGCGCGTAGGCGGCGGCGAGATTGCGATCCCTCGGCTGACCGACCGAGCCGACCGTCGCCAGCCACTTCCGATGCGATGGCACAGGCACGGGGCTTCCCGACGTCGGATGAAACGGCGCAGTCTTTCCGGTGAGAGTCTGAAAATAGAGAACCTGATCGTGGACGTGGCCGCTGAAGGTGTACGTGGTCGTCGCCGCCTCGATGCTCCGGGCAGCCGCCGCGGAGCTCTCGATGTACTCCCATCCTTCCGGATCCTCGGCCGAGGCGTGCACGAAGCAGATCGATTCCTCGCGCACACAGAACGGAAGCCCTGCCAGAAACGCCTTCTGCTCCTCGGAGAGCACGCCGCGCGTCCACTCGATGGCGTCGTTCGCCACCTCGTTCATCTCCCGCCGTCGCCTCTCGACGGCGAGATCGTGATTCCCCTTCACCACGACCGCGCCCTCGGCGGCATAGCGCGCCACGATGTCGACCACCGCGCGCGGATCCGCGCCGTAACCGACCAGGTCACCGAGAAACGCGTAGCGATCGACCCGCTGCTCCCGGGCATGCTTGAGACAGGCGTCCAGCGCCTCGGCGTTGCTGTGGATGTCTGAAAATAGCGCGATGATCAAGCGAGCTCCCTACTCGAAAACAAGGCATGCCATGATAGCTGATTGTCAATCGTGTCATCCTGAGCCGGCGCAACCCCGGAGGGGTGAAGCGCGGCTCAGGATGCCGAGGAATCTTCACTTCCCGAAATTCGCCCCGACGCGATAGACTGCGCACACGGGCCGCAGCCGGATCGTCAACGTTCCGTCGGGCGGGTGAACACACCCCGTAAGAAAAGGAGACGGAAAGTTGGCAGCCAAATTGTTTGTAGGGAATCTCAGCTTCAGAGCTACGCGCGAGGAGATCGAAGGACTCTTCGCCCAGTGTGGAACGATCAAGGATCTCTTTCTTCCTACCGACGCCGAGAGCGGCCGCCTTCGCGGGTTCGCGTTCGTCGAGTTTGAGTCGGAGGAAGACGCCGCGCGGGCCATGGAGAAATTCAATGGCTACGAGCTCGGCGGACGCGCCCTGCGCGTCAATGCCGCCGAGGAGCGCCCCCCGCGCCGGCCGGGCTTCTCGCCGCGCATGCCGAGTGGTGGCGGCGGTGGCGGTGGAGATCGATTCGGCGGAGGCGGCGGTGGCGGTGGCGGCGCGTTCGGTGGCGGAAAGTCCAAGGGCAGCCGCAGAAACATCCGCGCCAAGAAACGCCAGCTCTAGGAGTGTCGTCCTGAGCCGGCGAAACCCCAGTAGGGGGTGAAGCGCGGCTCAGGTTGACACGCTGGCGCTCTACAGCCTCCGCAGGAGCACCCGCTCGATCGTGTGGTGCGGCCCCTTCTCGAGGATCAGGCGGGCGCGCGCCCGCGTTGGCAGGATGTTCTCGCGGAGATTCACGAGGTTGATTCGCTCCCAGACGCCAGTCGCCAGCGCCACTGCCTCGCTGTCCGGCATCGCCGCGAACGAGTGAAAGAACGACGCCGGATCGCGGAACGCCGTCTCCCGCAGCCGCTGGAATCGCTCCAGGAACCATCCCTCGAGCACATCCTCGGCTGCATCGACGTAGATCGAGAAATCGACGAAGTCCGACACCACGACCGGGTGCCCGGCGCCTCCCTGGAGGACGTTGAGCCCCTCGATGATCACGATCTCCGCGCCGGCCACGATCTGGAGCTCCTCCGGAACGATGTCATACCGCAGATGCGAGTAAACCGGCGCCTCGACCGGCGAGACTCCTGACTTCAAGTCAGAAAGGAAGCGCACCAGCCTGGCGCGATCGTAGCTCTCCGGGAATCCCTTCCGAGCCATGAGGTCCCGCTCTTCGAGCGTCCTGTTCGGATAGAGAAACCCATCCGTGGTCACGAGCTCGACATGCGGATGATCGGACCAGCGCGCCAGCAGCGTCCGCAGCACGCGCGCGGTCGTGCTCTTGCCGGCCGACACGCTGCCGGCGATGGCGATCACGTACGGCACGGGTGGCACGGTCGTTCCGAGAAAGCGGCCGGTCACGCGATGCAGCTCGTGCACGGCCGACACATGCAGGTTGAGGAGCCGCGAGAGCGGCAGATAGACCTGCTCCACCTCATCGATCGACAGGGCGTCGGTGATGCCGCGAAGCTCCTCCACATCGTCCGCGTTGAGCGTCATCGGCGTCTCGCCGCGAAGGCGCGCCCATTCCTGGCGCGAGAACGAGAGAAATGGAGAACGATCGTCGTTCGTCATGGCGGGTAAGAGTAAGGCAGAATGCCAGCCGCGAAGGAGAGTCGCATGCCTGAATCCACTCTGCCGGCGATCCACGATGTCGCCGCGACCTCGGAGATCCGGGGCCACTTCCCAGCCCTCGACCGCATTCACAACGGCCAGCCGGTTGCCTACTTCGATGCACCCGGCGGGACGCAGGTACCCCGCGCCGTCGCCGAGGGCGTGACCGACTATCTCCTCCGACACAACGCCAACACGCACTGGGCCTATCCGACGAGCGAAGAGACCGACGCGATCCTCGACGATGCGCGGCGGGTGACCGCCGAGTTTCTCAACGCCCGAATCGAGGAGATCGTCTTCGGCGCGAACATGACCACGTTGACGCTCCACCTCGCGCGCGCACTCGGACGCACGTGGGCTGCGGGTGACGAGGTCATCGTGACCGAGCTCGATCATCACGGGAACGTCGATCCCTGGCGAGCGCTCGAGCGCGACTATGGAACCGTCATCCGCACGGCGCGCATGATCCCGGCGACGGCGCAGATCGATCTCGATCATCTCGCCCAGCTCGTCCGGCCGCGCACGCGCCTCATCGCCGTTGGTGGCGCATCGAATGCCACAGGCACGGTCAACGATCTCGCGCACATCGGCGCGCTCGCGCGGTCTATGAAAGCGCTCTTCTTCGTCGACGCCGTGCACCTCGCGCCACATCAACTCATCGACGTCCAGAAGATCGACTGCGACTTCCTCGCTTGCTCCGCCTACAAGTTCTACGGCCCGCACGCCGGGATCCTCTTCGGCCGGCAGAGGTTGATCGAGACACTGCCATTCCCACGGCTCGCGCCGGCGCCGGATACCGCGCCCGAGCGCGCCGAGAGCGGCACGCAGAATCACGAGGCCATCGCCGGCATTCGCGCCACGATCGACTTTCTCGCCTCGCTGGGCGGGGAGGATGGCTCGCGACGCGAGCGGCTGGGTCGTGTGTTCGCGGAGCTTCACGAGCGCGGCATGGAGCTCACGCGCACGCTTTGGCGAGGGCTCGCCTCGATGCCCCGCGTGCGCCTCTACGGGCCGCCGCCGGAGATGCCGCGCACGCCAACCGTGTCGTTCACCATCGACGGCCTGCCCTCGGAGCAGATCGCCCGCGCGCTCGCTGCCGGCGCGCTCTTCGCCAGCCACGGCGACTTCTACGCGCTCACCGCGGTCGAGCGGCTCGGCGCAACGGACGGCCTCCTGCGAATCGGCTGCGCCTGCTACACGACGGCGGAAGAGATCACGCGCCTGCTGGACGCCGTCGAGCGGATTGCTGACTAGCCAACCGCCTCCTGGCCGGAACGAAGCCTCACGTCGCCACTACCGCGACGATCGCGACGAGATGGGAACAGGGAGTCGTAACCACCAGCGTCGCGCTGTCGCACACAGCGCTCGTCGAGCCGGCGAGCTGCGGAAATGCGGCAGTCATGCCAGCGTGGCTCACGGTGCCCTTGCCGTCGATCGTGAACGCGTCATCGACCTTCATCTCCGGCGGCTGTTCAGCGAGCGGCAGCAGCGTCGCTCCGAATCGATCGGCGGTCATCAACCATCTCTTGTCCTCGTCGTTCACGACGAATCCAAGTGCCGTAAGACGGGCGCGGGGAGGCGTGATGAACGCGCCGCCGAAGCCGCGAAAGCCACCGGCGCGGCGGGCAATCGCCAAGTGCCGGTCCGTCGCATCGCCGGCCGGGTCGAGCCAGGGATCGCGCCGCATCGCATCAACGACGCGGGCGACTTCGCTGGCCTGGCATCCGAGGATTCCTGCGGCAATCGGCGCGGGAAGGCGCATCGCGGCATCGAGCGCGGGAATGCGATAGTGCGCCATGCCGGCGCGCCATGCCGAGACACGGCCCGCGGCGAGGAAGGCATCGATGTCGTGAATCTCCGCGGCGATCGCGAGCATCGAGTCCGTCCACGCCGTGGCCCGATCGCCTAGGAACGATTCCATCGTGCTCAGCGCGTTCGTCGTCGCTCCGGCGATGCGCCGCGGGTCGAGGCGCAGAACCTGCGGGACCGCGGGAAGGAGCCGCGACCAGGCGTCGCCGATCGTACGACGCCGCGCGCCGGGCCCGAGCAGCGCCATGGCGATGAGCTCGACCGACATCGTGAACAGCGCGTCCGTTGTGCGCTCGAGCGCCGCCGGATCGACGGCCGCCACGGCATCGACGACCGGCGCAACAATGTCCCGCAGGTGCCGCGCCAGCGCCTCGGCGTCGAATGCACTCGCCGCCTGCGCGGCATGCACGGCCGCGTTGTAGCGATCGCGGCCTTTCTCCAGCGCACGGGCGAACGGGCCGTCGATCAGCGCTTCCATTCGAGCCATCGGAGGTAGTTGCCGTAGCGCTGGTGCAGGTATTTCAGCTTGAGGACATCATCGAAGAGATGGGCGTAGAACTTCCGCCCCTGGCTCCATTGCGCGAGCAGGCGCTCGATGCGGACCATCCGGTTTCGCACCTCGCTGGCTTGCAGGCCTTCCAGCCCGCGCGCGAATTCTTCGTCCATAGCCGCGAGCGGATAGTCGCGATCGAGGTTCAGCCGCTCGTATTCCTGGCACGACAGATCGATGAGACGGCGCATCCA
>DASQGS010000344.1:0-2130 GCA_035632455.1 Thermoanaerobaculia bacterium
TCCAAGCCGCGACCCTCGGCCCGGCTCGGCCGGGGCGCTCATGTTACAGGGAGCGGGGAAGAGAGAGAAGCCCGGCCGCCTGTGTCATCCTGAGCCGGCGAAACCCGGCGGGTGAAGCGCGGCGAAGGATCTCCTTGCGAGAACCGCGACCCTGCCCCTTCGCCCGGCTTCGCGCCTCAGGATCACATGTCGCCCGACTATCATACGTCACGCCATAAATCCAGCCTGTTATGTCGCACTTGCGGCGAGAACGTTACCGGAGTGCGCCGGTCCGATGCGATACAATCCGCCGCGCAATTTTCACCAGGGGGATTCCTTGCAGGTCGAGATCATTCATGAACCGAAGCTCTCCAAAGTTGATCATCTCTTTGTTCTGCTCGCCGAGCGCGAGAAGGGCCAGCGTCCGGATCTGCCATCCGGCGTAGCCCGGCTGGTGGACAAGGCCGTCGAGGATGCCCGATTCGAGGGCCGCACCGACGAATCGATCACCGTTTTGACCGGCGAGCCGCGCAAGACGACGCTGATCGGCCTCGGCAAGGCCTCGGCGTTCTCGATGCGCGGTGCCCGCGCCGCTCTTTACGCCATCGGCAAGAGCGCAAAGCGGCATCGCGACAAGAACATCACCGTCGCCCTCCCTTACGATCTTCCGGGTCTTGATACCGCTGCCACGACGCGGTTGGTCGCGGACCTGCTCAGCCACAGCGACTACAAGTACGACGCCTACATCACCGTCAAGAAGAGCGACAAGATGCCCTCGATCTCGGCGCATCTTGTGGCCTCGCCGTCGATCGATGCGAAGGGCGTGAAGCGGCTCGACGAGGAAGCGCGGGCCATCTCCGCGGGAGTGCGGACGGCCCGCGATCTCGGCAACGCCCCGGGCAACCTCATGACGCCGACGCGTCTGGGTCGGCGTGCCGAAGAGGTGGCGAAGAGCATCGGCGTGAAATGCACGGTCTACGGCCGCAAAGAGATCGAGCGGATGAAGATGGGCGGACTTCTTGCCGTCAACCGCGGCTCTGCCGAAGAGCCGCGCTTCATCGTCCTAGAGTACGCGCCGAAGCGCGCCAAAGCCAACGTCGCCCTCGTCGGCAAAGGGATCACCTTCGATTCCGGCGGCATCTCCATCAAGCCCGCGGACAAGATGGAGGAGATGAAGTTCGACATGTGCGGCGCCGCTGCGGTCATCGGCGCGATCGAAGCCGCGGCACGGCTGGCCCTCCCGGTCAAGATCACCGGCGTCATTCCCTCGACCGACAATCTCCCGAGCGGGAGCGCCTACAAGCCTGGCGACATCATCACCACGATGAGCGGCAAGACGATCGAGATCATCAACACTGACGCCGAAGGGCGCGTTATCCTCTCCGACGGCCTGCACTACGCGTCGCAGCTCAAGCCCGATCATCTGCTCGACTTCGCGACGCTCACCGGTGCGTGCGTGGTCGCGCTGGGCAGCGAGGCCACCGGCCTTTTTTCGAACAACGACGCGCTGGCTGCGGCATTGATCGATGCCGGCGAGCGCGTCGGCGAGCGGCTCTGGCGGATGCCGGAATGGGATGATTACAAAGAGCTGATCCGCAGCGATTGGGCCGACATGAAGAACACTGGCGGCCGCTGGGGTGGGGCCATCACGGCAGCGTTATTCCTCAAGGAGTTCGTCGATTGTCCTTCCTGGGCTCATCTCGACATCGCGGGCACGGCCTACATGGAGCACGACACCGGGCGCGAGGCCAGAGGCGCGGTCGGGACGGGCGTTCGCGCCACGATCGCCTGGCTCGAATCGCTCTTGCGCTGATCGCGATTCTCTCGCTGTTGTCCGCCGGCTGTGGAAACAGCCGCAAGAGCGCCTCGGGCGTTGCGCCTCCGCACCTTCCGATTCAGCGGCCCGACGATGACTTCGCCAAGGCCGACTCTCCCAGCCTGCAGATTCTCCCAGGTCCCGAGGAGCCGGACTGGCATCTCGAGGAAGATGCCACTGTCGTTCCCGGCGACCGCCTATCGGCCGTTCTGGGGACGGATGGCGAGCAGCTCCGCCGTTACGGCGCACTCGATATGACCTCAGCCAAGTACGCGCAAGACAACGGCGGATTTGCCACGATCGAGATCGTGCGTTTTCCCGATCTCACTCGCGCC
>DASQGS010000345.1:0-3107 GCA_035632455.1 Thermoanaerobaculia bacterium
TGCACTGACCACCCACCACTGACTACCGACTACTATCGACCACCGATTACCGATCACTGACCACCGATCACTGACCACCGACCGCCGACCACCGACCGCCGACCACTGACCACTGACCACTGCTTCCACTGCTCACTGTCTGACACTGCTCACTCAAACCGCTCGATCCCTTCTACATCTGAAACGTTCACGACCTCCACCGACGCGTCGATGCGCTTGATCAATCCCGTCAGAACGTTGCCGGGGCCGATCTCCACGATGCGACGGACGCCCATGGCGACCATTCGCTGCACGGACTCGACCCAGCGCACCGGAGACGCGACCTGGCGCAAAAGCGCGTTCCTTACCGCCGTTGCCGTTCCAATCGGAGAGGCGTCGACATTCGAGATCAGCGAGACCCAGAGATCCTTGAAATGCGCTCCGTCGAGGACGAGCTTGAGTCTCTCCTCGGCCGGTTTCATCAGGGCGCAATGGAACGGCGCGGACACCGGCAGCAGCCTTGCGCGGCGGACGCCGCGGGCCTTGGCGATCTCGATGGCGCGGTCGACCGCGGTCTGAGTTCCCGCGATCACCATCTGACCCGGAGCATTGATGTTCGCGACGGAAACGATTTCGCCTTGCGCCGCCTCCGCGCAGATCGCTTGCGCTTCCTCGGCGGAGGGACCGAGCAACGCGGCCATCGCTCCGGCGCCGACCGGGACGGCCTCCTGCATGAAGCGGCCTCGGAGGCGAACGATCTTGGCCGCTTCGGCGGGCATGAGGCCGCCGACGCTGACGATGGCGCTGTATTCGCCGAGGGAGTGGCCCGCGACCAGATCGCGCCGCGTCACGCCCTTTTCCTCGAGCACGGCGTGGATGGCAGCCGAGACCGCCAGGATCGCCGGCTGCGTGTTCTCGGTCAGCCGCAACTCCTCCTCGGGACCTTCGAAGCAAAGCCGGGAAATGGAGAAGCCGAGTGCCTCGTCGATCTCGTCGAAGACCCGGCGGGCGGCGGGGTAGGCGTCGGCCACATCCTTCCCCATTCCGGCCGCCTGACTCCCCTGGCCTGGAAAGACAAACGCCGTGTTGTGCTCCAATTGTGCCTCTCGGCGCGCATGATACCCGACTCCGGGCGGTCGCCGGTCGCTCGTGTACAATCCGCCCATGCCCGAGGCTGCCACGCCGGCCGGCGCCGCCCTGGAAAAGCTCATCCGGCTGCTCCAGAACGCACACGCCGGCGAGCTGGCCGCCGGCTGGGCCTACCGCGGCCACGCCAACAGCGTTCGTAGCGACACCGAACGCGCTCGCATTCGCGAGATCGAAGCCGATGAATGGCATCACCGCGAGCTCGTTGCCGGCATGCTCCGCCAGCTCGGCGCCAGACCGCGCCCGGCACGCGAGCTGACCCTCCATTGCATTGGAAAGACCATCGCCTTTCTCTGCCACGTTGGCGGGTGGTTCATGCCGATGTACGGCGCAGGCCGGCTCGAACGCCACAATATTGTCGAATACGAGGACGCGGCCATCTACGCCGCCGCCAGCGGACACCAGGAGATGATCGACTGCCTCCTGACCATGGCCGAGGTGGAATGGGAGCACGAGCGCTACTTTCGCGAGCGCATCGTCGGGCACGGCTTGCTGCGGCTCTTCCCACTCTGGGAGGCCCCGCCGCCGAAGAGTTCGATCCGGGCTCGACATGAGGTAGGGGAGGAAGCCGCCCTGGTCGTGGGGAGCGCGTGACCGTGCGAATCTGGAATCGTGATCTCCCGTGAATTTGAGGCGCCCGCATTGGTGTTGAAGCGACAGTAGCCAAAGTGGCACAGGTTACGAAACGATGGCGGCGAAACATTTTTCGGGAGCCCTCGTCTCATCGAGGTGAGCGATGGCAGGCTCACCCACTGGCACTTTCGATGCTGGGAGATCAGAATTCCAAGGATAAGAAATCCCTTTCTCGGGCCTGCCGAGGCTCAGGAAGAGCACACCACAGGCTGTTCGTGTTGGTTCTTTAGGAGGAGCATCCATCTATGAACGCATCACCCATCAAACGCATCCTGCCGACGGCGGCGATCATCCTTGCCTCGGTCGCCTTCGGCGTCCTTGTCAGCGCCGATCTTGGACTGATGAGCCAGTCTCACGCTCAGTCGCCGACGGCGATTCAGACGCAGCAGGGGCCGGTAACATCCGTGACCATTCCGTCGTTCGCGGACGTGGCCCAGCGGGTCATGCCCGCGGTCGTCTCCATCACCACGACCGAGGTCGTCAAGACCAGCGACATGCGCAAGCGCGGCATGGGGATCGATCCGTTCGAGTTCTTCTTCCCCGATCCCCGTGACCCGCATCGGCGGCGCGGCACAGACGACGAGGATGACGAGCACAAGCAGCTCAGCGGCGGCTCGGGGTTCATCATCTCGCCGGATGGCTACATCCTCACGAACAACCACGTGGTCGACAACGCCAGCAAGGTGGAAGTCCATTACGGCGCCGATGAGAACGGCGTCGGCGGGCACACCGTGACCGCGAAAATCGTCGGCCGCGACCCGGCGACAGACATCGCCCTTCTCAAGATCCAGTCCTCGCAGCCGCTGCCGACCGTCCCCCTCGGCGATTCCGATCGCATTCGCAAGGGCGATTGGGCCATCGCGATCGGCAATCCGTTCCAGTTCGAGAACACCCTCACCGTCGGCGTGATCTCGGCGAAGGGCCGCTCCCTCGGCGGCCTCACCGCGGCCACGCGCTCGTTCGAGAACTTCATCCAGACCGACGCCGCGATCAACTTTGGCAATTCCGGCGGTCCGGTCCTGAACATCAACGGCGAAGTGGTCGGCATCGACACCGCGATCCGTGGCGGCGGCGCGCAGGGCTTGGGCTTCGCCACTCCGATCAACACCGCCAAGCGCCTCTTGCCGCAGCTCAAGCAGGGCAAGGTCACGCGCGGATACCTCGGCATGCAGATCGGCGAGGTCGGCGAGGCGCAGAAGGAAGCGTTCAACCTTCCTGAAGCCCGCGGCGCTATCGTCGAGAGTGTCGATCCCGACAAACCGGCGGCAAAGGCCGGCATCCAACATGGTGACGTCATCCTCCAGGTGGACGATCACAAGGTCCGCGGCAATCGCGACCTGATCGATTAC
>DASQGS010000346.1:0-2040 GCA_035632455.1 Thermoanaerobaculia bacterium
ATGCCGACGATCAACACCACAAACAGACATCCGACGAACAGATAGGTCGGAAGTCCGAACGCCCAACCTGATTCCCGCACACCTCGGAGATTGATGATGGTGATGATGACGAGCGTGAGAAGGCAGAGTCCGAGGATGTGCGGGTGCAGGGCGGGAACGGCGGAGACGAGCGCGCCGATGCCGGCGGAGATGCCGACGGCGACGTTCAGAATGTAGTCGAGCATGAGCGCCGCCGCGGCGAGCAGGCCGGCGGGCGTTCCAAGGTTCTCCTTCGCCACGACGTACGACCCGCCGCCGTTCGGATACGCGGCGATGGTCTGGCGGTACGAGAAATACAGGATGGCCAGCAGCCCGAGGATGACGAACGTGATCGGCGTGACGTAAGCGAGACCGAGCGCACCGAGCGGGATGAGGATCGTGAGCGCGGCCTCGGGGCCGTACGCGGCGGAGGAGAGGCCGTCCAGTCCGAGGATCGGAATCCCGGCCAGCAACCCGATCTTTTCTCCCTCGGCCTGCCAATTCGCCAGCCGGCGTCCGAGGATTGCGTTGACGAGGGACATCGATCTTCCTTTTACTGCGAACGCTCCCACTTTCGGACCTTGCTGTTCATCACGAAATGGCCTGGCTTGATCTCGGCCATTTGCAGGAACACCTGGAGGGCGAAGAGCATCTCGCGGTGGAGGCGCTCGAAGCGCGAGGTCTGCTCGCTCGTGAATTGCGGCTGGCCCTTCGCGTCGCGCGTCACCGGCACGCCGAGGATCTCGGCCATGTCGATGTAGAAATACGTCATGTCGCCGTACGGCCGCTTCGGATCGATGCAGAGCCCGTTCGTGTTAACGCGGCGAAGCAGCGCGAGATGGTCGTCCGTGAAGTCGAAGGACTCCGTGGCGCGCTGCGGAATTCGGATCACGTCGCGACCCTCGCCGACCGCGAACTCCTCACCATACTTCTGCATCCGATTCTGCCAGCGGTAATACCCCGCCTTCAGCTCGCCGTTGTCGAGAAGAATCTCAAAGGCCGTGGTCAAGCCGACGATCCCCGGCCCCATATCGTCCTCGCCGGGATCGATGCACGGCGCTCCCGCCTCGACCGGCGCCCAGGCGACGGTGAGCGTCCGCAGTTTCGCGATCTGCACGTCGGTGAGGTCGAAGGAAGTGACGGGTTGCGCGGCGACGAGCGCAGGGGTCAGGAGCAGTGCGGAAAGGACAAGCGATAGGATCTTCATCGGAAAATCTTATCAGGAAGAACCAGCCGCCGAAGGCGGCGAGAGAATTGCAGCCCCCACCTTCAAGCCGGGGACCGGACATTTTCAGCCGCCGGAGGCGGCGCAAGAATTTAGCCCCCGGCGCCAGCCACGGCGCCAGCCGGGGGTTTCCGGTGACGCGACAAACCCCTATGAAGCCCGCGAGCGGGCGACAGGTCTTCGGTGGCACGGTCGCCGCGAGATCGTCATCCCCCTCGGCTGGAATCGCCAACAAAATCTGACGCCCGCGTTGCGGGCTTGGCTGGGGATTGAATCGCCTCCGCAACCCCCCGCCTGAAGGCGGGGGCTACATACTCACGCCGCCTTCGGCGGCCGCTTCTTGACGGATATCCTGCCAAGCGCCAGGGCCGAACTTACAAAGTTCGGCCACTTCGCTTCGCGATCAGCGCCTCCGCCGCTCGCTCGACGCCTGCCGCAACGTTCGCCCATCCATCGTCTTGGGGCGACCACTTCGGGATTGGCTTGCTGGACTCCGGAAGAGCGTTGAGCTTGCCGAAAGGCAGTTTGTTCCAGGCATTCGTCGGGCGGACGATGATGGGGATTACGGCCGCCGTGCCTGCCTCGTGCTTATTCATCGCCTCGTCCAGCTCGATCTCATAGCAGTACTTCGAGCTGACAAAATCGGGGCTGATCAGCAGCAGGACGATGTCGGCTTCCTTCAGTTTCTGCGCGATCTCCTCGGCCCATTCGTCGCCGGGGATGATCTGGTTGTCGCACCAGTCGGTGATCAAGCTCATGCGTCGGAGTACCGCTAGATGCTTCTCGAGCTTCAGACG
>DASQGS010000347.1:0-11107 GCA_035632455.1 Thermoanaerobaculia bacterium
GAGGGCGTCGCCGCGACGGTAGCGATCGTGCAGACCGAGGAAATGAAAGCGATCCAGACCGCCGACTCCCTGGTAGTTCAGGTTGTGAATGGTGAAGACCGACCGCGTACCGCGGAAGTTCTCGCTCCCTCGGAGGCCCGAATGCAAAAAGACCGGCAGCAGCGCGGTATGCCAATCGTGAGCGTGGAGGATCTCGGGGTAGAGACCGAGCATCTCGCAGGTCCGGATCACGGCCCGGCTGAAGAATGTATAGCGCTCGAGGTTGTCGTCGTGGCCGTCGAGGCGGCCGGAGTAGATCTGGTCGCGATTGAAGAAGTAGTCGTTCGCCAGGAGGTAGAGCGGGACCTGACTGCCGGGAAGCGTGCTGCGAAAAACAGTCAGCTCGGCGGCCCAGTCGTTCCAGGTGATGGCGGTCGTAGGTTGCGCGATCTCGATCGGCTGCCCGGAGCGCTCGAAGTATTCGCGGGCCTGCCGGTAGAACGGCATGAACACAACGACGTCGTGACCAAGCGCCGCGAGGGCTTGGGGAAGAGATCCGCACACATCACCCAGCCCGCCGGTCTTCGCGATCGGTGCGACTTCCGCGGTGGTGACGATGATTCGCATGCCCGGCTATGAGACCAGAATCGAGGCATATCCCACAACGGCTGAGTAGTCGCCGTTGATGTCGCCGGATGTGGCGTGTTTGACGAGGTGCCCTTCGGTGGCACCAAGCTGGAGGGCGGCAATCAGCATCGTCGTCGTCGGGATGAAGCCACACATCGAGATGTCTTCCTTTTCGACGACTTCCCACAGGCCGCGAGGATCCAGCGCCACGACGCGATCGATGGCTCTCTGGTCTTTGCGCAGTGTGATCTGCTGGCTCTCGTAGTGGTTGAGGTCGGAGCTGGCGATCACAGCGATCGATTCGTTGCCTTCGCGATGCGCGGCGATCACGCTCGCGAGGGCCAGGCCGATCTGCTCGCACAGCTCGTAGCGGTGAACGGCCAGGCAGATCGGGACGAACGTGAAATCGCCGAGGAGCTGCTGGAGGAACGGGAGCTGCACCTCGAGGGAGTGCTCGCGCGCGTGAGCCACCGGATCGGGCTGGACGATCGTGCAGATCGCGGCGATCTCGGCCGCCAGCGCGGAGTCGACTGGTACGGGGCCGAGCGGTGTGAGCCAATCGCCGTCTCGGTTGATCGCAGCCTGGTGGCCGTAACCGGTGTGATTCGGGCAGAGGATGATCAGGCGCTTCGGCAGATCCGCGGTCGCATAGAGCGCCGCGGCGACGTGACCGCTGTACATCAGCCCGGCGTGCGGCACGACGGCCCCGATCAATCTCTCTCTTGATACCGGTGCGGGATTCGCGTCGAAGCAGGCGGCGACCTGCGCCCGCAAGCGTTGAGGTGTCCCTTCGTAGAACGTTCCAGCGACGGCAGGCGTGCGGGTCGTCATGGCGGGCCCCCGGTTGATGCGGGAAGCGTATCACCGGAGGGATCGAGGTTCCGAACGACACAGGAAGGAAGCTGTGGGGAGTGGTCAGTCGTCGGTCCGATCCACGCTAGAATGCTGCCGGGCCAAGGAGAACCTGGGTTGCAGCCACTGACATCACTCGTAGGCGAAGGCGCTTCGCGCGGGTTCATGCAGCTTCGCGAGGGAGTGGAGCTTTTCCTCCGCTTCGCTCGCGGCAAGGTCTGGGATGAGGCCACGCCTCGGGAGCGCCTCGACGCGCTGGCGGTGGCTGTGCGCGGCCCTGCGCTCGACGCCATGCGCGAGAGCGAGCGCCGCTATCGCGAGCAAGGCGCGAAGCGTCTTTATTACCTCTCGATGGAGTTCCTGATGGGGCGCTCGCTCGGGAACACCCTCACAAACCTCGGGCTCTACGACGACACGCGCGCCATCCTCGGCGAGATGGGAGCGGATCTCGAGGAGCTCGCGGCGCTCGAGCCCGACGCCGCGCTCGGCAACGGTGGCCTCGGCCGGCTGGCGGCCTGTTTCCTCGACTCGCTGGCCACGCTCGATCTTCCAGGCTTCGGTTACGGCATCAACTATGAGTTCGGCCTCTTCCGGCAATCGTTCATCAATGGATTTCAGCATGAGAAGCCCGATCACTGGCTCAATGGCGGCTCGCCGTGGCTGATCGAGCGCCTCGACGAAGCGGTCGTCGTGCCGGTCTACGGCAGTATCCGGCACACCGCGCGCAGCGATGGCGAGTACCGGCCCCAGTGGATCGAGTCGCGCGTCATCATCGGGATTCCGCACGACATGCCGATCGCGGGGTACGGCGGAAAGACAGTCAACGTGCTCCGCCTCTTCTCGGCGCGCTCATCCGACGAGTTCGACGTCGGCATTTTCAACGCCGGCGACTACATCAACGCCGTGCAGCACAAGATCAACACCGAGGCCATCTCGAAGATCCTCTACCCCTCGGACTCCGTCGCCTCGGGGCGCGAGCTCCGCCTGCTTCAGGAGTACTTTCTCGTCGCCTGCTCGCTCCGCGACATCATCCGCAAGTATCGCGCCACGCACGATTCCTTCGACGACTTCGCCTCGCGCGTGGCCATCCAATTGAACGACACCCATCCGGCCCTGGCCGTGCCCGAGCTGATGCGCATCCTCATCGATGAGATCGGCATGGCGTGGGAACAGGCCTGGCACGTCACGGTCCAGACGCTCGGCTACACGAACCACACGTTGCTGCCCGAGGCGCTGGAGCGATGGCCGGTGGAGATGCTCGAACGGGTCATCCCTCGCCATCTCCAGATCATCGTCGAGATCAATCGGCGCTTCCTGGCGGAGGTCGAGCGCCGCTTTCCCGGCGATAGCGCGATGCAGCATCGCGTCTCAATTGTCGAGGACGGCGACGGCAGGCAAGTCCGGATGGCTCACTTGGCCATGGTCGGATGCCACTCCGTCAATGGCGTCGCCGCTCTGCACACGCAGCTCGTCAAGGAAACTCTCGCGCCCGACTTCAACAGACTCTGGCCGGACCGGTTCAACAACAAGACGAACGGCGTCACGCCGCGGCGCTGGCTGCTGCATGCCAATCGCCCGCTGGCGCGGCTCATCTCATCGCGCATCGGCGACGGTTGGATCACGAGTCTCGACGAGCTCCGCGGGTTGGAGCGATTCGCGGATGACGCCGGCCTGCTGGATTCCCTCGCCGCGGTCAAAGCGAAAAACAAGCTCGCTCTGGCCAGGCTGACGAAGGAGCTGACTGGTTTCGACATCGATCCGAGCTCGCTGATCGACGTTCAGATCAAACGCATGCACGAGTACAAGCGCCAGCTCCTGAATGTCCTGCACATCATCCATCGCTACTGGTCGATCGTCGAAGACGGTAAGGAGCCCGCTCAACTGCGGACATTCATCTTCGCGGGAAAGGCCGCGCCCGGCTATTTCATGGCCAAGCTGATCATCAAGCTGGTGCATGCGGTGGCCGAGGTGGTCAACACCGACCCGAAGACCCGCGACTGGATGCGCGTCATCTTTCTTCCCGACTATCGCGTCACCCTGGCTGAGGCCATCATCCCCGCGGCAGAGCTGAGCGAGCAGATCTCGACGGCGGGCAAGGAGGCCTCGGGCACGGGCAACATGAAGCTCGCGCTCAACGGCGCCCTGACCGTCGGCACGCTCGACGGAGCCAATATCGAGATCCGCGACGAAGTCGGCGAAGACAATATCTTCATCTTCGGCCTTCACGCCAACGAGGTCTCGGCGCTCCTCGCGAATGGTTATCAACCCGAAAGGTACTTGAGCAGCCACCCCATCCGCCGCGCCGTCGACGCGATCGCCTCCGGCCATTTCTCGCGCGGCGACAAGGACCTGTTCCGGCCGATCGTCGCCAAGCTCATGTCGACGCGCGACGAGTACGTGCATCTTGCCGACCTGCAGTCTTATGTCGAGACGCAGGATTGGATCGACGTCTGCTACCGCGATCGAACCTCATGGCTCCGCAAGTCGCTGCTGAACATCGCCCGCATGGGAAGGTTCTCATCCGACCGCACCATCGCCGAGTACGCTCGCGACATCTGGGGCCTCAAGTTTCATCTCCGCCAGACCGAAACGTCCTGATAGCCCGCAAGGCCCGCCGGACGATGCGTCAGCAACGTGAACCAGCGACTCCATTCCCGAGCGAGGTAGACGGCGGTGTGGAATGCGGTGTCGTCACTGAAGTTTCCGTCTCCCCTGGCAAACACAAAGCCGCGCGCCGCAAGCGCCTCATGCTGCGCGCTCGTCAGGTCCGGCCGGTTGTAGGTCAGCGTCTCGGCGTGCGTCGTGGCGATGAGAATTCCGCCCGGGCGAAGAAGCCGATGCAGCTCGGCGAGCCACTCGAACTGCGTGGTCTCATCGAAGTGCGTGAAAACTGAGATCGAGTAGATGAGATCGAACGACGCGTCGGCGAACCTTGCGGGCGGCTGCGGGGAGATAACGGCATACTCTCCCGCCAGATGTGCCGCGCACCACGCCAGTGCTTTCTCATCGATGTCGACGCCTGTGAATGACATCACACCTTCGCGCTGCGCGATGAGCCGTGCCACGCGTCCGCAGCCGCAACCGAAGTCCAGCCATCGATGGATCTCGGCGGCATCTGCGCCGCTCGCCGCGAGTGCCTCGAGCAGGCCGGCGCTGGCAGCGGCACCCACTGCCTCGAAGTGAGCGCGAGAGCTATCGATCCCGACGGCGCGCCGCAATTCTGCCGGAGGAAGGGCCGCACTGGGCGGGACCACTCCGAGAGCATCGAGCAGGTCGCGCGGTGCATCGTGCAATCGCGCCGGCATCTCGCGCAAGATCGCTCGAATTCCACGCCGCACCGAAACAGGCAAAGTCGCGCGATACAGCCGCCGGATGGTGTTGATCAATGCGCCATGTCCTCATCATCCAACCCGAAGTAGTGCCCGAGCTCATGAATCACGGTCTCGCGGATCTGGCTCAACGCCTCGCGGCGGTTGCGCGTCACGCGGAGAATCGGACCGCGGAAAATGGCGATCGTATTGGGCAATGCCGGCAGCATGTTGAAACTGCGTCGGGTCAACGGCGTTCCGCGGAAGATACCGAGGAGCTCGGTCGTGCCGACTTCGCCGTCTTCGCCGTCCTCGTCCTCTTCGTCATCGAGAATCTCGAGGTCGTACTCGGTCGGCTCTTCCTCGACGACGACGGCGATATTCTCCAGCAGATCCGCGAACCGCTTCGGCAACTTCGCCAGGGCCTCCTCGACAAGAGTCTCGAACTCGGCGGAGCTGATGAGATCGCGATGCACGATCTCATGATACGCGGCCCGCAACTTGGGTCAGGATGTCCCAAGTGAGCAATTGGCGGTGGTCGGTGGTCAGAAAGGACGCGCCATCCTGGCGGGGCTTGTAAGCACGCCTGCCGCGAGAGTGCTCAACTGCGGCCCAGCCGGAAATGCAGCGACTGGCTGCCGCCGAGGATCTTGCGCCACCGCGACGGCATCCCGGCCTCCGACCACTCCAGGCGCGAGTTCGGCAGAACCTCGTACGCCGGCGAGAGCGTCTGCTCATCGACGTCGTCTCCGCGGCGGAAACGAACGATCATCACGCGCCCGTCGTGGATGTCGCGGGTAATGAGAAACCGGCGGTGAATGAAGCGGACGAGCGTCCGGCCCCGCCAGGCGATGCCGGCTGCAGCCGCGATCGTCCAGCCGAGATGCAAGGGATGGACTGTCGCCGCGAGCCACACGCCGGCCACGGCCGTCGCGAACAACATCACCAGCAGCGTGATCTCCGCGACCTCGAATCGGGGTGTGTAGCCGGCGAGCTCGCTGAGCTCGGCCTCGGAGAGCGCACGCTCGTGGCAGAAGACGCGCCCTTCGTCATCCAGAGGCTTGACGAAGTTCGCGGCCATCTGCGCATGTTCCGGCGCGAAGGCCGTGAGGCTGGGAGGTATGAGACAGAACATCCCCGGATATCGTCCATTACGCCGCCAGAGCATCTTCGACTCCGGAAGCACATGGATCTCGACGGCCTGATTGTCTGGTGTGCCGACGATGCCGTTGGCCTCGAAGAGTGCGGGGTGCCGGGCCGCAAGATCGCCGCTCAAGCCCATGCAAACATGGACGACTCCGCGGTTCGCGTCGCGCACAAGATCGCGGCTCAGGCGGTAGGTCCTGACGATTCCGCCCGGAACACCACGCCAGATCCAGCGAAGGACTTGCGCGGCGATGATGATCCGGACCAGCCAGAGGTCGCCGGCCCAGGCAACGACCGACAGTCCGGCGAGGACGAGCGGATACACCAGCAGTTTTCGCACTGCCGCCCGCGCCTCAACGCGCCGATCGCGCAGCTCCGCGAGCTCGCCGCTGGTCAAGGGTCGTGTCTCGACAACCGGGAGCCCCGCATACCATTGCTGCCCCTGCGTCTCGCCGTCCATCGCGACCGTATACTACACGCCGTTTCCGCCTCGGATCTTGTGACAAACGACCCAAAGGTTGGTACCAGATTGAAGGCAAGCTGATTCATATGCACTGGAAACTGCTCGGAGACCGGAACGCTCGAAGCTATCTGCTCGTGTTCGACACCGGAGACGAGATCATCGAGACACTGACAGCGTTCGCGGCCGAGCAACACTTGACCTGCGCGCGCTTTCAAGCGATCGGCGGCCTCGATCGCGCCACGATCGCCTTCTGGAATTGGGACACGAAGCGCTATGAGCCGATCGGAGTTGATGGTCAAGTCGAGGTCCTTTCGCTTCTCGGCGACATCGCCGCAAGCAGCCAGGGTCCGAAGGTCCACGCACACGCCGTGCTCGGACATCGCAGCGGCGCGACCTCGGGCGGGCATCTTCTCAAAGGCTACGTTCGTCCCACGCTGGAGCTGTTTCTGACCGACTCGGGTGATGAGGTCGTCAGGGAGCTCGATGCGGCGACGGGGCTCTACCTGATTCGCTTGCAGAGGACGTGACCGGCGGGGGGCAGCGGCTTTCCAAGGGCTGCCCCCGCCTTGTTGCACCCACCGGACCCGACGGCTACCTGGAATCGCTGGGAGAGATTCGACCCGAGACCCGCCGGCGATCGGCGCTCAGTCGAGAACCAGCTCGACTCCGAGGCGCTCGAGCACGCGCCGGATCGGGCTGGCATAACTTCGAGAAACACTCCCACCGGCGAGCAGGCCGATTGCACGACGCTCTCCGTCGTAGACGATCGCGCCGCTATCGCCGTCGGCACAGAAGGGAGCAGGCTCACCCATGATCTCGATCTGCCGTGAGAACTCGCGGAGCTCGGCCTGGCCATGCCGGATCTCCACGTCGGTCATCGGAAGCGAGATCCGGCCACGTTTCTCGATTCCTTCACGGTTGGTCGCGAACACCGTCTCCCCCGTTTCGAGAGGCTTCCGCCGGATTCCAAGGAGCCGCTGGCGAGGAACGGCGACGGGTTCGAAGTGACCATCGGATCCCAAGGCAACGATGCCAGCGTCCACTTCGTTGCCCGCGCGGCGCAAAGGAATCGAGGTGCCCTCGGAGCCAATCACGTGCGCGGCGGTGAGCAGCATCGGCTCTTCGACTCCGGACTTGCGGACGAGGCATCCCGCGGCCTGCACCCGCCCTCCATCCCTCGGCATCTCCTCGCGACCCGCTCGCGCGTGAACATCGCCGACGATCTCGTAGTCGAGAACGCCGAATCGCGCCCGCAGCTCGCTCAACACGAGGCGGGTCCAGCCGTTCTCCTCGCGGACCCGCGCCGAGAGCCCGAATCGCCGGCCGCCGCTGATTCCCACCGCTACGCCGGGACGCCGCGGAAGGCGGAGCCTGCGCCCCGCCGCAGCCGGCGCGCTGATCGCTTCGAGCCAACTCCTTCGCACGTACACGCGGGCCAATTCGTACAAGGCGATCGCCTCATCCCAGGAGAGACCGGTCGCAGAGAGTGTCGCGCTCGAGTGCGTCATTTTGAGACTCTCCCATCTCGCGAGGCCAGTGCCTCGAAATCAGTACCTCGGACTTGTCTGCAGAATTAGTATCGCCCCGAGGCGCGGAGCCGGGTATTCCCCAAACGGGGCATAGCGCCAGCCAATCGTGACTTGGCAGTTCAGGCGATTCCGCCGGGCCGGGACGTCCCGCGGTTGCGGTTCAGGAAATTGCGTTCTCTCAGAAAGAGGTCGCGTCCGTGCTTTCCGATTCCTTTGACGCGGGACGCTTCGGCGGCATCGGCGGGTCGCCCGAACTCGGCCTCTTGTCCACAGGCCGGATCGACGACGACGGTCCGGGCAAAGGTGGATTGGCAATCAGACTGAGTGCCGCAGCGACGTCAATCACCCCCCGTCCACCGCGCAAACCGTTCCCCGGCGAAATGGTACGGCCGGAAGCGGCGAGCACCTCCCTGATCCTCGAGATCGGCAGCTTCTTATCGCCAGCGACCTCCATCATCAGAGCGACTAGGCCCGTCACGAACGGAGCGGCCATACTCGTGCCCTGTTTGACAGTCGTGCCTTGAGACCGTGCGTCTGCTGCCTTGATCCCGACGCCGGGCGCAAGAACCTCGGGCTTGATCAGATGGTTGCGCGTGGGCCCCTCGGAACTGAAGCCAGCGACAAATCGTTCGCCTCGCAAGTCCAAGTAGTAAGCACCGACAGCGATCGGGTACGCTCCACACGCGATCGATCCGATCGAATAGCTAGCGTCACAGCACTCTCCTACAAAGAACGACGGCGGCTTGTTCTCGCGCTCGATCCAGGCATGAAAAGGGGCACCGCAAGGGTCGGCGGTTGTCAGCTCGATCTCCCAGGTACCATGCGGGACTGTCTTTGCGAGAATAATGTCAATCTGATTGTCGTCATTGTTGGGATCGCGAACGCGGTGTATGACGCGGCCCACAGGATCGCTGTCTTGAAGGATGGTGCTGGTCGTATCGGGCCGCACTGGGCCGAGACGCTGTCCTCCCGGGGAAATGAGGGTGGCGTTGCATCTCGGCGCACCGCAATACCAGATCTCAAGTCTATTATCGATGCTCGATGCGATGTTCCACTTCAGCACGCGCGGCGATCCGGCCTCGACCACCCCACACGCGTGGGCGCCATCTTGCCCGGTATTTCCCGCAGCGATGACTATGGCCCGGCCCGGCGTGGCGAGTAGCTGGTCAAACGCCATCTCCCCGAGAGTCGTGCCGTCGTGCGGACCACCGTTCGTGGACAGGCTGAGGTTCACCACAGCCGGCCTCCCGAGGGCATCCGCCTTGCGGAAGATATAGTCCACCGCATCCACAAGGCGGCGGGAATTGCCGAACGAACTGTCGTCCTCCAGTTTCATCGGCGCCAGATCCACGAAGATCAGGTCGGCCTCGGGCGCGACACCCGCGTGCGTTACCCTCCCGTTTCCAGCGGCTATGTCCGAGACGAATGTCCCGTGCTGCCTCGAAGTAGGCCTGTACTTGACCACTTGATACGGCATCCACGAGGACAGCGCGACGTTCAGTTCGTCGGACGTGATCTCGCGACCGTAGCCGTACGGATAAGGCGAGCTCTTGTGCTCATGGGCATCCTGATCCCAGAGGGCGAGGAGGCGTGTCTTGCCATCGGGCCCCCTGAGGTTGCCATGCACGAAATCGAACCCCTCGTCGACGATGCCGACGATCACACCCTTCCCCGTTGGCACCGTATCTCGAAGGAGCACTCCTCGGATGTGCTCAGTATCCGCCTTGATCTCGACCATCGACTTCGACAGCATCGGCCCGACCGGCCGCGCCAGCTTCAAACTCCGAACATTCGGATGCTTGCGGATACTTTCGATACGGGCCACATCGGCGAAACCTGTAACGATCTTGCCAATGGTGGTGACGACGGTCAGGTCCGGAACCGCCTGGGCCGGGTCGTTGAGACGAGCGAGAACGTCTACGGGTGTCGACCCAACAGAAAGCTCATCGCCCGGATCACCGCCCGGCAATTGCTTTGCACGGAACGACAGCAGCTTATTCTGAAGGCGCGGGTCGAGAGCGGTCATGATTTCCGACTCTTCCCTAAGTTCGAGCCTAGGCTCATCCGAGATCCTCGGTGTGGACATGTATTCCCCTTCGCCGTGGTTGAGTCGCCGATTGCAACGGCTCGCTACCGATCAAGGGCGATCAGCAGAGCGAGCAGCCATTGTCGAATTCGGCAGTCGGTACAGTGGTCGTCTGCTGTGGAGGCAGACCGGTCGTCCAACGCGTGCGTTGAGCCACCCAGAAACCGATGACATCGCGCGCCCACTCCAGGTGCTCGACCGACAATGCGGCATTGGGGTTCACTTGAGGATAATTGCCGCCTTGTAATTCGCCGCGTTCGAGGCGGTACATGTTCGCCGTCAGGATCCCCAGGATGTTCGCCTGGAGCTTGACCACAGCAGGATCGAGGCCAGCAAAACCGTCAAAGAATCGCTTGTGATAGGCGTCGGTCAGCCGGGCGCGAAACTCGGCGTCAACGTCTCCGCCACTTGTACCGAGTGCGCCATACAAACCGTTAAAGAAGTCTGTCATCCCTTCTTCCCACTGCGAGTCGGCATCGCCTGCCGCCGTCGCAACCGCCGTGACTGCGGCCGGTCGTTGCGCGATCTGGCGGTCGACAAGATCTGAGATTGCATTGAGAACCTGGACACCCTCGGGCGTGTTCATCCAACGGAGTTTCTTGAATTTCGACATAGTCATCCTCTTTCTCTCTCGTATGCGGCAATCTACGGAGAGTAGAGGACGGTTGCATCACCCTTTCAGGTTAGAGAACGTGGATGTTGCAAAATGAAGATAGCTAGAGACTTCGCAGTGAAGTGTTGTACGTGAAAACTGACGTCGCTGCCCGATGATCGGTGTGCGTAAATCGATCACCGTTGCTCCAACCCGGCAGGCGGCGCAAGTGTTCGTGGCATAAGAGCCGAACTACGTCGAGTGGACTGGACCCGTTTGGCCAAAGCGCGCGCCGTAGGCGAGGGCGACGATGCCGGCGCGATTGCCGACGCCGGTGCGCTGGTAGGACGCTGCCAGATGCTTGCGTGCCGTCTCGACCGAGATTCCCAGCCGCTCGCTGATCTCCTTGTTCGTCATCCCCTCGGCGACGAGTGAGACAACTTTGGCCTGCGCCTTCGTCAGCCCGAGGCGGGCCGTGAGCTTCCGAGGTTCGAGCAGAGGATCGCCGGTTCGCGAGACCAGAAA
>DASQGS010000348.1:0-4336 GCA_035632455.1 Thermoanaerobaculia bacterium
GTATCCGGCGTCGGTACGGCACCAGCGGAGGAGGCCTTCGAAAAACACCCGGCCCATTTCGACGTAGCGGCGGTCGTGCGTGTAATGGCGGAGGTACCAGGCGGATTCGATGATCTCCGGCCGCAACGCGTAGCGGGCGTCTTCGACCTTCATCGTCCGGTAATCGAGCAGCTCCGGCTCGATGCCGACGAGCCGCCACATCGTCAGGCACGACTGCTCGAGCTGGGTGGCGTGCGGGAGATCGCCGCCTAACGCGAGCACGCCCGGGAAGAACGCGTTGAGCGCGCCGAATTCCGTGGCGGTCCGCCTGCCTGTGTTCATGTCGACCTGTCCGTACCAGAGGCCGGACGGCGCGCGGTCGGCGAGATAGCGGTCCAGTGCCGTCTTGCTCGTCCGCCACATCGACGCGCAATCCTTGTCGCCTAACAATCGCGAGCACTTCAGGAGGTATTCGTAGTACGAGTCGATGCCTCCGCCGACATGGCTGTTGCGGCTCGTCCACTCTCCGGTCTCGACGTCGATCTCCTCGCCGACGAGTCCGATCTTCGAGCGCCGTTTGTACAGCTGCACGAGCGCGTTCTTCGCCTTCTCGAAGTAGACCGGCTTGTGCGTGAGCCGTGACAGCGTTCCGAATTCGAGGATGAGCGTGCCGATCTCGGCAGGATTCGACTTCGTGCCGCTCGTCCTGCCCGTCCTGAGGTTGACGTTGACGTACGGCATGCCGGTCGGCGAGTTGAACACCGGCAGGAGGCGCGTGCCGAGGTCGTCGGCCAGCTTCAGCAGCCGCTCGTCGCCCGTGAGCTGATACGCGGAGAGCAAGCCGCCGAGGAGACGGATCGTGATCTCGAAGTTCTTGACGGAGATGTCCTTGTCGAACGAGAGCTTCTCGAGGATGAGCGTCTTCGCCTTCTCTGCCTCGGATGGAAAGCCGAGGAGGATCAGCGTGTCGAGGGAATCGACGGGAGTCATGAGAAGCGATTCGTCATACCAGTCGCGAGGCGTCTTCGAGAGCGGCCGCAGCTCGTCATGACCCCAGGCGTACCGCTCGTACGCTTTCCACGAGGCCAGGAACTCCGATCGGACGCGCTCGGCGAGTTGGGCACGCGTGAGGTGCGAGACGTCATTCTCCTGCGCGGCGGCGGAGAGCGTGGACGCGATGAAAATCACGGCGAGCGCAACGTACTTCATGCCGCCATTCTGCACTCGCGGGGCGGCCGAGTGGGCATCAGCGGAGATGTGGCACAGACACTCTTGTCTGCGCCTGCAGAAATGAACACCGACAGGAGTGTCGGTGCCACAGTCTTCCGCTCGGCGGTCTTCGAGTTCCTTATATCGCCTGTCCCTTCGTGGTCTTGGTGATTGGCTGTGGCGGGAGGATTCGAACCTCCGACCTACGGATTAACAATCCGCCGCTCTACCAGCTGAGCTACACCACAGTATGGTCGGCCGAGGGTGCGCCAGAGTGCAGGAAAGCGCAGCGTCAGTCAATATATGCATGGTTTGGATGCCAGCCATCTGGAAACGGAATGGCGGCGGATCAGAGCGCGAGGCGAGTCCGGATCGCCTGCAGCCGCTCGACGGCGTGCTCCATGTCCGCGTGAACGCAGAGCGTGTCGAACGGAACGGCGACGCGGCTGCCGTCGGTGGCGATCACGACACCCTCGTGCGCAAGAAGCTCGGCCTGCGCGGCGGCTTCCTCGACTGAAAGGAGTGATCCGCTCTTGCTCCGCGACATGAGCGAGCCGTCGGGTTCGTAACGGCGATCGGCAAATGCTTCGCGAATCACCGGAACGCGGCGCGAACGCGCGGCCGAAGCCATCTCCGAGCGGTCGCTGCAGACGATGGCCATCCGTGGATTCAGCTCGATGATGACGTCGACGAGAGCGTCGGCCAGAGCACGGTCCCTGTGCGCGTCGTTGTAAAGCGCGCCGTGTGCCTTGACGCGCGTGACGTTCACGTCGAAGTGCTCGGCCATGAACTGGAGCGACCCGATCTGCTCGAGGAGGGAGGCGCGGAGCTCCTCGCGCGGCATGGACATCGACTTGCGGCCGAAGTTCTCGCGATCGGGATACGACGGATGCGCGCCGAGGTTGACGCCGTGTTTGCGGGCCATGCGGGAGGCGATGGCCATCGATTCGGAATCGCCGACGTGACCGCCGCAGGCGACGTTCGCCGAATTCACCAGCGGCCAGATCGCGTCTTCATTCGGCGACCCCTCGGCGAGATCAGCGCTGATGTCGATCATGGCCAGCGGATTCTAATGCGCGGCCGAACCGTCAGTGTGCAAACGAACGCTTCGGGCGATGGCACGGTTGTGTTCACCGCAGAGACGCAGAGAGCGCAGAGGCGCGCAGAGGCCTCTGCGAATCTCTGTGTTCTCTGTGTCTCTGTGGTGAGCGGAGCAAACGGAACACGCAAATCAGTCGGTTTGCAGCGCGAGCGTATCCAGCTCAGCGCCGCGAGTCTCAGGCAGCAACCAGACGAGCACTGCGGCGACGGCGAAGAACATGGCGTCGAGCGCGAGACCGTAGGCGAGGCCGTGCTTCTGCGCGAGCGCGCCGATCGTGAACGGTGCCGCGGCGGACACCACGCGGCCGGCGTTGTAGCAGAAGCCCTGCGCGCTTCCGCGGAAACGCGTCGGAAACAGCTCGGCGAGCATCGCTCCGAAGATCGAGAAGTATCCATGGCCGAAGTAGCCGACCAGAGGACCGAGGAAGAGAAGCATCATCGGAGAGCGCGCGCCGAATGCGAACACCGGCACGACGATCGCGGCCGCGATCATGAAGAACGTGAACGACGGCCGGCGCCCGAGACGGTCGGCAATCCAGCCGAAGCTCACGTAACCCGCGAAGGCACCGAGTTGAAGGACGATGAGCCAGAGCGCCGATTTCGTCAGCGTCATGCCAGCACCGCCCTTCTCGATGGGTGAAGCGAGGAACGCCGGCAGCCACGACGTGAGGCCCCAGTAGGCGATCAGGACGCTGCTGGCCAGGGCTGTGGCGATGAGTGTGCGCCGGATGAACGCGCGTCCGAACATGTCGAAGAAGTGCGATTCCTTCGTTTCGCGCTCGCGCCAGATCGGCGGCTCCTCGACGGTGCGCATGATGAAGAACGCGGCCACGGCGGGCAGCGCGCCGATCAGAAACAGCACACGCCAGCCGAAGCGGCCGAGGATGAGTGCGGAGAATGCGGCCGCGAACAGCGCGCCGATCGCCCAGCCGGACTGCATCAGTCCCATGGCCTTGCCGCGATGCTCTGCGGGCCAGGTTTCCGCGACGAGCACCGATCCGCACGACCATTCGCCGCCCATGCCGAGTCCGACGACGATGCGCCAGGCGATGAGCTGCCACAGGCTGTGAGAGCTGGCCAGTCCGGCGGTCGCGAACGAGTACACCAGGATGCTGATCGTCATCGCGCGGACGCGGCCGATGCGGTCAGCCAGCGCCCCGAAACCGATCCCGCCGACCGCACCGGCGATGAGAGCGACCGAGGTCAGGCCGCCCATCGTCGCGCTCGAGAGACCGAACTCTTTCTGAATCGGAAGAATCGCGAACGTGAAGAGAAGGAAGTCCATGGCGTCGAGCATCCACCCCAGCTGCGCTGCGAAGAGTGCGCGCCAGGCGCGGCGGTCGACGTTCATTGTTCGCAGTTTATCCCGACGGCGAGCGCCAGCGAGGCGGAGGGATCAGCGGAGCAGATCACGCAACAACAAGGCAGCAGAGCGAAAGACACAACGAAGAGCTTCGAATGGAGAATTGAGAACTCGTCATTCGAAATTCTCGTTGTGTAGCCTGCTCCGTTGATCCCTCCGCTTCCGCTTCGCTGCGCTCAGCGTCAGCGTCGGGATAAACTGCGCAGCAGGAACATTTCCATCCCCACATCCACCGCCACCCCGCCCGACTTGCGCTTCACCTCCAGGTCGGCGATGAAGGCGAGCGAGCGCCAGAGCTTCTCTTCCGACTGCGTGCGTGCCGCTTCCCATTTCTTGTGCAGCGGAAACGGGTGCGGCCGCTGGCGGACGATCCCGCTCGACTTCAGGTACTCGCCGAGGCGATCCGCGAGCGTGTCTTTGAAACGGTTGTAGTTCATCGACTGCCGCAGATCGAGGTTGTGGACGCGCGCGAACGAGTGGATGCCGATCATCTGGCGCAGCTCGTCTGCGAGCGGAAAGAGGAAGCGTCCGTAGAGCATCTCGATCGGCATCTTGCCGTCCTCACGCCGTCCCTGAGCGACGAGGTCGCGGAGCTTCGAGATGGCCTCGAGGATCTTGCCTTCGGTGTACAGCGAGCCGAGCTCGTAGCGCGCGCCCCCTTCGATGGCCGCGATCTCGCGCTGG
>DASQGS010000349.1:0-1715 GCA_035632455.1 Thermoanaerobaculia bacterium
CTTCCATTCGCGCAGCGCACCGTCGCTGTCGCCGAGGTTGAACTTGGCGCTGCCGAGCCAGAAATGAGGAACGTACGTGATGATCTCGTTGCGGGCGCGGACCGACGTGCCCTCGTTAGGCATCTCGCCGATCGACTTCTGCAGCGCCTCCACGGCCGCCTCGTAGCTCTTCGCGTTGACGGCTTTGACTCCGCGGTTGTAAGCCTCGTACCACTTCTCCGCCGCGACCAGCGGCAGAGCCGCCATGAGTAGCACGGTGAGGCAGACCAGGCGCCTCATCGCGTCGCCTCGAAGTCCGGCAGCGATGCGCGGCTCGCGTCGATGAACTCGACGTTCACCATCCCGTCGCCGCTCTGAAGCGTCACCGTCTTCACCATCGGCTTCGGGAACGCGGGATTCGAAAGCGTGAGCTCGTACTTGCCCGGCGGCAGATCGATGGCCGACGGCGTGACCAGCGCTTCCTTGAGCTCGATCTGCTCTCCGGTTTCTGTGTTGCGGATACTGGTGACGTTCGCCCACGGAAAGGCGTTGATGGCGAGGTGCGCCGATGCGCGCGGAACCGCGGATGCCTCGACCCGTGCGGCAGGCGACGGCGTGGTCGTGGCATGGCGTTTTGCCAGGAACACCACGCCGGTGACGATCAGAAGGACCGCTGCGATGGCGGCGGCGATCGCGCCGACGGGACGTTTGCGGCTCTCCGGCAGGGGTTCGGCGCCAATCGCCGGCTCGGCAAGAAGCGTTTTCTTCAGGCCCGAATCGGTGTCGACGGTGACCGCAGACGAGCTCGTCTGGACGGTGGCCGCGGCACCCGAATCCGTGACGACAGTCTGCTGGTCGCCCGGCTTCGCCACCACGCGCGTCGCTTCGTCCGTGACCTCCATCGCCATCGGATAGGACTGCGCACCGGGAGAGTCGGAGAGCGTCGGGACGAGTTTCTCCAGCGCCTCCGCGAAGTCGCGTCCACTCTTGAAGCGGCGGTTACGGTCTTTCTCGAGCGCCTGAAAGATCACCGACTCCAGGTCTGGCGAGTACGGCACGCTCGGGTTGACGTCGTGCAGCGGCCGCGGTTTCTCCGATGCGTGCAGCATCAGATATCCGTGCGGAGTGTCGGCCTGGAAAGGCGGGATGCCGGTGAGCATCTCGTACAGCACAATCCCGAACGAGTAGAGATCGGCGCGGCCGTCGATGCGCTGCCCCGCTTCGAGCATGCCCAGATGCTCGGGCGAGCAGTACTTCCACTTGCCGACGAACATGCCCGTCTTGGTCTTGTTGTCGCCGTCGTCGCCCCACTGCTTGGCGATGCCGAGGTCGATGATCTTCACCTGCTCGGTGCCCTCGTCGTCGCGGGTGATCATCAGGTTCTCGGGACTGACATCGCGATGAACGATGCCGGCGCGGTGAATCGCGTCCAACCCGCGCAGGGCCTGGATGGCGAGAGTCGCTGCGTATTTCGGCGAGAGCGGCCCTCGTTCTTCGAGGAGCTCGTGGAGATTCGTTCCTTCGATGTACTCCCAGACCATGTAGCGGGAGCCATCGTCGAGCGTGGAGAAGTCGAAGAGCGTGGCCACGTTCGGATGGTGGATGCGGGTGGCCAGGCGCGCTTCACGCAGGAAACGCTCGTGAGCTCCTTCCTCGCTGGCAATCGTGGCGCGCATCAGCTTGATGACGCGGATGGCGTTGAGGTGGATGTGCAGGACCTTGAAGACCTCGCCCAT
>DASQGS010000350.1:0-2961 GCA_035632455.1 Thermoanaerobaculia bacterium
CCCGGCGGGCTGGAAGCCCGCAACCCGTTATCGCGAAACGTTCGAGGTCGCCGGCGCCGCTCCGCCGATAGTCGTTCCGGCACCGCCTTCGCCGATGGCCGGTCGCGCCACCGTGCCGGTGATGCCGACCGCTTCGGCGTACTTCAGGTACGTGTCGATGGATGCGATCACGACGCGGGCCTCAACCGTGATCAGGTCGATGCCCACCAGCGAAATCCTCACCCACGCGTCGACGACGATGCCCTTGTCGAGAATTCGATCGAGGACATCAATCAGACTCGTTCCGCCTGGTGCGCGTTCAACCGCCATGCGTTACCTGCCTTTCCTCTCTCCCTGCCTGACGGCCGGGATCTCTTTCAATTGGGTTTCGAGTTGGTCGATGCGGGCCTTGAGCGCGTCGTACTCCGCAGCACTCGGCAACGCCGCCGGCTCCGACGAATAGAACCGGTCCGAGCGCCACCAGTTGATGCCGATGGCCTCGGCCTTGTCGATCGAGCAAATGACCAGCCGGAGCTGGATGGTCAGGAGCTCCACGTTCGCGAGCGAAACCTTCACATCGCCCGCGACCACCAGTCCCTTGTCGAGAATCTTGTCGAGGATGTCGACCAGCCCCTGAGGCTGTCGCTGCAGCCCTCGATCATCGATCGGCACTACCGCCTCCCTCGTCGTAATTGTGCGCGGGAACGATTAACCAAATCCTGTGCACAGTCAATAAGTGGAATCAAGCAAGTTTACAGCCAGCTCAGCCGTTTCAGCTTTTCAGCCGGCCGCGGGGACCGCGGCCGGCGTGCGGGTCTGGAGACCCGCTCTCCGCGCGTCAATCCAGCGTCTTGATGGGGCCAAGGCTCAGGTTCAGATCGTCGTCGGTAAGCTCGAAGGTTTTTTTCAGCTCGTCCATTTTCTCTTCGAGCTTCATCAGTGCGTTGCCGAGGCGCTCGATCTCTTCCTCGGTCAGGTTTCCGCCGTCCATGCGGCGGAGAGCCTGTTTCTCGAGCAGCCGCCGCACGAGCTCGATGATCGACAGGACGAGCTTGGCGAGGCCGTTCTCCACGACTTCGGAATCCGCCGAGATGCGCTCCGGGATCACCGATTCGGTGAACGTCAGCGCTTCGCGCAGCTCTTGTTCTTCATTCGTGATCAGCATCGGCGAAGACCTCGAGCGGCCAGGGGCCGGAGAGAAGAAATGGTACGCGCGGGAACTCGCGCTTGAGCGCTTCGGCCACCGCACGGACTTCGTCGATCCGATTGCCAGGCAGCAGGAACGCGAGCTCAATCGAGGAGTTGTCGCGATGAACCCAGCGAGCCTCAGCCGCGAGAGGTCGAACGGCTGCGTCGACGGCCGCACGGAATTCGGGCTCGACGTGCGCAGCATTCGACGACGCGTGAAGCGCTTTCAGGTAGTCGGCGCCGGACGAGAACGACGAGCGCTCGGGTCTGGCCACGGGGTTCGCCGCCGCCACCTTGAGCGTCATCTCGACGCGCCCCCGGTGCTCGACCAGCAGTTCACGCCAGTGCCGCAGGTGCGGGGCGGCCTTCTTTGACGCGTCGCCTGCCGAATGTGCGGCGAAGCCGTACCGGATGGCGATGAACGTCGCGCGTTCGAGCAGGGCGGCGCGGACCTTCGTGGCGCGCAGCAGAAACTCGCGATCGCCGAGCGGCTGATCGTCGGCGGCCTCGATGGCGCTGAGCCAGAGCGGGTCTGCGGATTCGGGGGAACATTGCAGTGCCGCCGCCAGCGGCTCGACATCCTCGCGGTGAAGGTGTGCGCCGAGAATGACGTACTTCATCGCTTGTTCGAGGTGCGGATGATGGCGTCGACGTTCGCCAGGACGATGTTCAGGCCGAGGTAGAGAAGATCGACGTCGCCGATCGAGATCACCGCCTCGCCGGCGATGACGACGCCGCGGTCGAGGAGGTGGTCGAGAGTCTCCAGCAGGGAGAGGTCTTCGGTTTCGGCCATGTCGGATTTGCGATCTGAGATTTATGATTTATGAACCGAAAAAGACACACGGTAAATTCGGTTCATAAATCATCAATCTAAAATCATAAATGTTTTGCAAACGTATACGGTGGCCACGGTCCGGTGATCGCCACCGTGATGCCTTCGCCGGCGTAGCGTCGCGAGATCTCGTCGTGCAGTTCCTGCAACCGTGATTCCTCGTCGCGGTTGATGAGGACGTCGATCTGCGGAAAGGCGCCGTCGCGCTCCTGGCGTGTTTCGGCGACGGTCTCGCATCCGACCTTGTCGAGCACCGCGCGCTCGATCTCGGCGACGACCTGCTGTTCTGCTTCCCTCGAGGCGCGCTTCTTCGCGTCGTCGAGTTTCTTCCGCAGCAGGAACGCCTTCCCCGTGGTGGCGGTCTCCGCCTCAGCGTGAAGAGCGCGCAGTGAATCGACCCGCGCGATCAGCGAACGGCTCCAGGCCTCCGGCTCGAATTCGATTCGGAGAGTCCACTCCTGTTTCCCATCCAGCCGCTGCAGCATCCGGTCGAGAGGTTCGCGATGCTCGGCGAGGTAATTGAGCAGCGCTTCTTCCGTGCTGAAGAGCGTGAACGCGCGGAGTGGCACGATCGCCGTTCGCTTGATCAGGTCTGCGACCGCACCCTGGTGACGGTAGCCGATCGCGCCGAGCCACTCGATGTCCTTCGCTCGGGCGTCGATGGCCTCCTGCCCGAACTCCTTCTCGTCGACTTTCGTGTACACGGCACAGATGTTTTCGTGCCGCACGATGCCGAAGCGGCCGGTCTGGTCGACGCCGTCGCACTCCGGCAGCACGGGATCGCGCGTCACGGCATAGACGTAGAGGGCCACGGCTGAATTATCTGCGAAGTGGAGTGCGGACGTGCTCCCGCCGCCAGCCGGCAGCTGAAAGCCGCGTCGAGGGAAGTTCGCGTGGTCTCTTTTAACCAATTCACCACAGAGTACACAGAGATCACGGAGACTTCCTTGGTAAGCGGCAGT
>DASQGS010000351.1:0-3691 GCA_035632455.1 Thermoanaerobaculia bacterium
GTTTCAAGGAGGTCCACCGGGGTCGCACGGTCACGAGCTTCGTGAGCGGCACGTCCCGCCTCTACGACTTCGTCGACGACAACCCCTTCGTCGAGCTCTACCCCGCCGATCACACCAACGACACGGCCGTGATCCGCCGCAACGACAAGGTCGTCGCCGTGAACTCGGCGATCGAGGTCGACCTCACGGGGCAAGTCGTCGCCGACTCGATCGGCCACCGCATCTACTCCGGCATCGGCGGACAGATGGACTTCATGCGCGGCGCCGCGCTCTCCTTCGGCGGCGTGCCGGTGATCGCCCTCCCGGCCACCGCCGCGGGCGGGAAGGTGTCGCGCATCGTCAACGAGCTTCACTCCGGGGCGGGCGTGGTCACCACTCGCGGGCACGTCCACTGGGTGGTCACGGAGTTCGGAGCCGTCGACCTCTGGGGCCGTTCGCTGCGTGAGCGTGCCGACATGCTGATCTCCATCGCCCACCCCGACTTCCGCGCGGAGCTGCGCAAAGAGGTGAACGAGATCCGGCACTTCGACCTCGGGTAGGCCGAATCACTCCAGATTCAGCATCGGCACCGGAAGCGAGATCCGGCTCCAGTCCGGGCCGCTCTCGCCGAGCATGAGCGCGAGCTGGCTGACCATGGCCGGGTCCCACTTGCCGCCGGCGGCCTCGCGGCGGAGCGTTTCGATCGCCACGGCGTGCGTGAGCGCCGCGGGGCGGTAGGAGCGGTGCGAGGTCAGGGCGTCGTAGGCATCGACGATCGAGAGCAATCGCACTTCGTACGGGATCTTGTCGCCGCGGAGGCCGTCGGGATAGCCGCGGCCGTCGTAGCGCTCATGATGATGCCGGATCATGCGCATGATGCCGGCGAGCGTCAGCAGCGGCCGGATCATCTCCTCGCCGATCACCGGATGATCGATCACCCTGAGGAACTCGTCGCGCGTGAGCGGGCCCCGCTTGTTGAGCAGCGTCTCGGGGACGGCGATCTTCCCGATATCGTGCAGCAGCCCTGCGGTTCGGATCCGTTCCGCCTCCGGTTGGCCGAGTCCGAGGTGGCGGGCGAATGCGTGCCCGAGATCGCCGACCCGCTGCGAATGCCCGCGCGTGTAGCGGTCCTTGGCCTCGAGCGCTAGGGCCAATGCGCAGATCACGTTCTGCGTCTGCTCGAGGTCCGCGTGGTAGTCCCTGATCCGCAGCAGCGAGCGGATCCGCGCGATGAGCTCGATGCGGTTGAGCGGATAGCCGATGAAATCATCGGCGCCGGCAACGATCGCCGCCTGCCGCATCTCGCTGTTCTGGTGCGAGGTCAGCACGATCACCGGCAGAAACTCGTAGCGCGGATCGGACCGCAGCGCGCGGAGCGTTTCCGCTCCATCCTGCACCGGCATCACCAGGTCCAGCAGCACCACGTCGATGTCCTCGCGAAGCAGGACCTCCTGCGCCTCGAGCCCATTGTGCGCGAGCGTCACGCGGTATCCGGCCTCCTCCAGAGCCATCGAGACCAGATCGCGATTGTGCTGATTGTCGTCGACGCAGAGCACGTTCGGCAGCACCGGCGCGCGGGCCCGCAGATGCCTCGACAGCACCGGCTTCGGCAGATCCTCGTCCAGCGACACCGCCAGAAGGCGGTAGAGATCGCTGTCGAACATTCCCCGCTCGGTCTCCGCGCGGAGCTGCGCCAGGGCCTCGCGCTCGGTCAGGCCCGTCTCGTGATGGACCTCGTCGAATCGATTGGCGATGCCGACGATCTGGGCCTCGAGCGGGATGGCATCGCCGGCGAGACCATCGGGATATCCGCTTCCGTCGAGGCGCTCGTGATGCCAGCGCACGATCGGAACAAACGGCCGGAACGTCCGCATCGGCTCGAGGATCGACGCCCCCATCTGCGGATGCTCCT
Organism: Thermoanaerobaculia bacterium; assembly: GCA_035632455.1. GTDB lineage: Bacteria > Acidobacteriota > Thermoanaerobaculia > Gp7-AA8 > Gp7-AA8 > DASQGS01. The sequence goes on from DASQGS010000351.1 coordinate 1,892, forward strand.
CCACCTGCTTCCGCTCCTCATCGCTCAGCGCAGTCTTTCCGATGAGGTGATCCGGCACGCCGATCATGCCGAGGTCGTGAAGCATCGCGCCCTTGATGATGGCTTCCTTCTCCGTAGCAGACATGCCCAGCTTGTCGCAGAGGCGCAAGGCATACGACGCCACGCGATGCGCGTGCCCGCCGCTCCGCGGGTCCTTGTTCTCGAGCGCGGTGGTGAGGGCCATGATGATGTTCTCGCTCGAGTCGAGCTCCTTGCGCAGGGCGCGAATCCGGATGAGCGAACGGATGCGCGCGCGCAGCTCCTCCTTATTGATCGGCTTGTTGAGAAAGTCGTCCGCCCCGCACTCCAAAGCCCGCACCTTGTCGTCGGTTCCGGTGAGCGCGGTGAGCATCAGAATGGGGATGGTCCGCCCGGCCGGCTGCTGCTTGATGCGCTCGCAGGCTTCGTAGCCATCCATCACCGGCATCATCACGTCGAGGATGATGATCGCGGGATCGTAGCGGGCGTACGACTGAACTGCCTCGCGCCCGTCCCGGGCGGTGACGGCCTCGTATCCCCATTGCCAGAGGTACTCGCTGAGCAGTTGCAGATTCTGCTCGTTGTCGTCCACCGCGAGCACCAGGTCGCGCTCGAACCTCGCACCGTCAGGCTCCGCGATCGCCATCCGAATCCGTCTCCTCGCGGGTAGTTGGACGACCCGATGCAGTAATTATAGCGCGCCGCCGAAAAACGCCTGCTGTCCGGCATCGTAGATCAAGTGATCTCCATCGATCCGGGCGAAGCGGCTCATCTCATGGCCTCTCGTCTCGCCCTTTCCGATGATGTGAACGACCTCGATGCCGCGGCGCACGAGGTCGTCGGCGACCATGTTTCGATGGCAACGCCAGGGCACCGCCTCCGCGCACATGATCGCCGTCACGGCGCGGTGATCGAGAAGCGCATCGACCGCCCTGCGGAACTCCGGACCAGCCATGTAGTCGGCGTAGGCTCGGAACTGCTGGTTGTGAAGCGCCGTGTTTCGAGAATTGGGATCGGCCTCCCGCCGCCCGCCCAACTCCGGCATGTGGACGTAGTCGATTCCCTCTCCCGGCAACGAGGCCGCCAGCGATTCACGCGAGAAATGCGGATGCCGTCGCGAGCCGGGATAACGCCGGATATCGGCCAGCCGCTCGATCGCATTCTGGCGTAGAAGCCCGATAAGATCGCTCAGCGAACGTGTGGAGTGGCCGATGGTGAATACACGCATGTGAATCGCTGAATCTTCGCCCAATCGACGCCGCTATGTCATCCGTCGGCTGCGTCCAGTCGCCGTCGCCGGACTCTGACTCTCGTCCTTCAGCGAAAAGTCAAAGTCAAAAGACGGCGACGCCGACGCCGACGGCAACGGCGACGGCAACGGAAACCTCCGCGCTCTCCGTGTCTCCGCGTGAGGAACGGATCACCGCAGGCATCGCCGTCCTGTGTTCTTCGTTCCCCGTTGCCGTTCGCGTCGCCGTCGCCGTCGCCGGACTTTGACTCTCGTGCCTTCAGCAGAAGAGTCAAAGTCAAAGGACGGCAACGGGGGCAACGGAAGCCTCCGCGCTTTCCCTGTCTCCGCGTGAAAAACGGATCAGCGCAGGCGTCGCCATCCTGTGCTCTTCGTTTCCCGTAGCCGTTGCCGTTGGCGTCGCCGTCGCCGTCGCCGGACTTTGACTCTCGTGCCTTCAGCAGAAGAGTCAAAGTCAAAGGACGGCAACGGGGGCAACGGAAGCCTCCGCGCTTTCCCTGTCTCCGCGTGAAAAACGGATCAGCGCAGGCGTC
>DASQGS010000352.1:0-4909 GCA_035632455.1 Thermoanaerobaculia bacterium
GGCGACGATGTCGATCGCCTGCGCGACGCGCTCAGCGTTTCCGACCGACGTCCCGCCGAACTTGATGACGATCACCGACGGCTCCGTTCAGGCATCGGTGGAGACGCGAAGTTGCGCCCGTTCTTCGGACTTCTCACAGCATCCCCTTGGCGACGAGTAGCTCGGCGTTGAGCAGCGCCGCGCCTGCCGCGCCGCGAATGGTGTTGTGTACCAGCACGACCATGCGCAGATCGAGCAGCGGGCAACGGCGGAGACGGCCGACCGACACGGCCATGCCGCGCTCCCGGTCGCGATCGAGGCGGGGCTGCGGTCGGTCGCACTCGTCGAGGTAGTGCAGCGGCTTGAGCGGCGCCGACGGCAGGCCGAGCCGCTGCGGCTCGCCGCTGAACGACTCGATCGCCTCGCGGATGTGCTCGAGGCGCTGGGACTCGGTATGGCGAAGCTTCAACGAGACCGTCATCAGATGTCCGTCGATGACCGGGACGCGATTGGTCTGCGCGGAGATCCGGAAGTTCGCATCGACGAACCTGCCGTCCTCCCACCGGCCAAGAATCTTGCGCGGCTCGCTCTCGACCTTTTCCTCTTCGCCTGAGATGTACGGGATGACGTTGTCGAGGATGGCATACGACGCCACGCCCGCGTAGCCCGCGCCGGAGATCGCCTGCATCGTAGTCACGTGAAGAGTCTCGATGCCGTAGAGCCGCTCGATCGGCGCGATGGCGATGGCCAGACCCATGACCGAGCAATTCGGATTCGTGACGATGTAGCCGTGACCGCGACGGCGCCGCTGTTGCACCTCGATCGCTTCGAGATGCTGGGCGTTGATCTCCGGAATCAGAAGCGGGACGTCGGGATCCATGCGGTGGTTGCGCGAGTTCGTGACCACGACCGCGCCGTGATCCGCGTAACGATCCTCTGCCTCGCCGGCGACGGAGGAGTCGAGTCCGGAGAAGAGAAGACGCGACTCGAGGCCGGCGCCGAGCTCTTTGACCGGAAGACCGGCGGCCTCGTGCGGGAGCGGCGTGTCGAGCCGCCAGTCCGCGGCGTCGCCGTATTGTTTGCCGGCACTCCGCTCCGAGGCGACGACCTCGTGGAGACGAAACCACGGGTGATCGTCGAGAAGCTGCACAAAGCGCTGCCCCACGGATCCGGTGGCGCCGAGAACGGCCACCGGAACCCGCGTGCGCGGCGCGGCGGCGTCGGCTGACGTTGCTGGAAGATCGGCGATGTCGGTCATGAATTGACTGCTTACGGTACGACGATGATGGCGCTGATTCCGGCGGTCTCGAGGTTCTCGCGCGACTTGATGGCCTGTTCCTTCGTCTGGAACGGTCCGATCCGCACGTGATACAGCTTCGTATGGTCGATGAAGCTCTCCACACCCATTTTGCTGAGCTTGTCCTGAAGCGCCTTCGCATTCGCTTCCTGCGCGAATGCACCGACTTGGACGACGAAGCGGCCCGTGCGGGCGTGCTCGGCCGGCGCGGGAGCCGCTTCTGGCACGGGCGCTGAAGCGACGTTCTTCGGCGCCGGTGCCGGCGTGGTCGCGGCCTTCTTCGGAGCGGGCGCGCGCTCGATCGACTGGCCGCTCGAAGCGACTTGTTTGCGCTGGTCGGTCGATGATCCCTTCGGCTGCTCGATCACTTCGACGCGGAAATCATTCTCGACCGCCGGCGCTGGAGCAGCCGTGACCGGTGCAGGCGCGGTCTCCGCTGCCGCCGGCTTCGACGGCGTCGGTGCTGGAGGAACTGGCTCCGGTGCGGGTTTCGATGCGACGGCCGGTGCGGGCGTAGATTTCGGCGTTGCCGTCGACGGCAGCGGGAACTCGACCGGCGGCGGCTCGCTCGCTCCGGTCCCCTTCGGCTTTGAATCGCTGATCGTGACGGTGTACGGAGCGGGCGGCTCGCGATCGAGGCTGCCGAGCTTGACGACGCTCATCTCGATGTCGCCGCTTCCCGCCTCGATCAGACTGATCTGCTGGGCTGCGGCGTACGAAAGGTCGATCAGCCGGTTGCCGACGAAGGGTCCGCGGTCGTTGATGCGGACGCGCACGGTCTGCCCGGTCTTCGGATTCTTGACGTCGACGATCGTGCCGAACGGAAGCGTGCGATGGGCCGCGGTCATCAGCATGGGATCGAAGATCTCGCCGTTTGCCGTCGTCCTGCCGGCGAACTCCTGGCCGTACCAGCTCGCGACCCCGGTCTCGACCTTCGCAACTGCGGGCGTCGTTTCCGGACCGGCTTGCTGTCCCGTCGACGCGCAGCCGTAGGCGAAGATTGCGCAGAGCACGAACAGAATAATTCGTTGTTTCACCATCAGACTCGTACCTCGGAGATCTCGTCGTGAATGAGTGTGCGTTCCCGATCCAGGAGCGGATCGACGTGGGTCATCAGGAAAGCCTCGGTCTGCTGGCGAGCCAGACCGGTGAAGTCCTCGGGCCGGGCCAGGGCTTCAATCGCAGGGCGGTCGATCCCGAACAATGGATCACCGGCGATCCGGTCGAAAAGATCGTTCCCCGCCGCCCCCGCCTTGAGCGCGTTGGCCGCGGCCTGGGAGTGAATCCGCACGCGCTCGTGCAACACCTGCCGGTCGCCGCCGCGGCGCACGCCTTCCATCATCAGATTCTCGGTCATCATGAACGGAAGCTCGCGCCGCACGTTTGCTGCGATGACCTCTTCGTGAACGACCAGGCCGGCGACGATGTTGTCGTAGATCAGCGCCAGCGCGTCGGCGGCGAGGAAGGCCTCGGGAATGGCGATGCGCCGATTCGCGGAGTCGTCGAGCGTGCGCTCGAACCATTGCGTCGCCGCGGTCAAGGCCGGATTCTGGGCGTTGACGATGAGATGCCGCGCCAGCGCGTCGAGCCGCTCGGCGCGCATCGGGTTCCGCTTGTATGCCATGGCCGAGGAGCCGACCTGCTCTTCCTCGAACGGCTCCTCGATCTCATGCAGGTGCTGCAGGAGGCGCATGTCGTAGCCGAACTTCGATGCCGACTGCGCGAACGCCGCGAGCGAAGAGACCACGAGCGCATCGATCTTGCGCGAATACGTCTGGCCTGACACCGGATAGCTTTGCCGAAAACCAAGCTTTTCAGCGACGAGTTGCTCGAGCCGATGAACCTTCGATTCGTCGCCGTCGAAGAGGCTGAGGAACGACGCCTGTGTTCCGGTTGCGCCTTTCACGCCGAGGAGCGCGAGAGTCGATTCGCGATGAACGATCTCCTGATGATCGAGGAGGAGATCGTGCAACCAGAGCGTGGCCCGCTTGCCGGCGGTGGTGAGCTGAGCCGGCTGGAAGTGCGTGAAGGCGAGAGCCGGCGTGCTCCGCCAGCGCCAGGCAAAGTCGCGGAGCTTGGCGATGAGGTTGACGATGCGCTTCCGCACGATCGTCAGTCCCTCGGTCATCTGGATGATGTCCGTGTTGTCGGTGACGTACGCCGAGGTCGCGCCGAGATGAATGATCCCCTTCGCCGCCGGAGCTTGCAGGCCAAAGGCGTAGATGTGTGCCATGACGTCGTGGCGGATCTCGCGCTCGCGGCGTTCGGCGTCGGCATAGTTGATGTCCTCGACGGATCGCTTCATCTCCGCGATCTGGTCCGCCGTGATCGCCAGCCCGAGCTCCCGCTCCGCCTCGGCAAGCGCAACCCACAGGCGCCGCCACGTGCGGAATTTGAAGTTCGCCGAGAAGAGATACGACATCTCCTTCGACGCATAGCGCTCGGTCAGCGGATTGGACGCGGAATCGCGGCTCACGAATCGATTATACGGCGGGACGGGATGACGTGACCTACCCCAGGAACCGCTGCTCGTTGTGCCACCAAAGCGCTTCAACCAAAGGGTGATCGGCGGGGTTCTCCGGAAGGCGGATCCGCGCCCCGTGGAGGCGCTCGTAGTCGCTGCCGTTGTCGAATTCCTCTCGGATGCGTCGGCTCACGGCGAACCGATGGCTCGGCGTGACCGTGACGTAGCCCGCGACGAACAGCCTGTGGATGTCGATTCGGAAGAGCATGCCGTTGCTGACAGTGTGCTCGGGCGCATCGCCGAAGTCGCGGATGTGCGCGGCGTCGAGCGCCGGCAATGCGCGCTCGCCGGTCACGGCGCAGCGGCGGCCGTAGGCGTCGAGCACGGCGATGCGGAAGCTGCGCGGTCCGAGGCGCGGGCGGAACATGGAGGCAGCGGCGGTCGAGCTCGAGCCATGGGTGGCGTCAGGCAAATGACCTTGCAGGAGCGACTCCAATCCCGTGCGCGCCGTCGCTGCCCGCTCCAGGCACTCGAGCCAGATCCGGCGACCCTCGCCGCGTCCGAGGTCGTAATCCTTTCCCTGCACGATGGCGCTGGCGAAGTCCTTTGGCGCGCGCACCCAATGGGCCTCGTCGAAGAAGACCGGCTGATTGATGAGGATGCAGCCGATCGAGAAGTCGCCCTTGGCCGGCGACGCGATCTCGCTGCGAGAGCGCAAGCGCACCAGCGCCTCGCGGAACTCGGCGTATGTCGCCGCCGCGTTCGCCTGGCCGTAAACCTCCCACGCCAGCGTCGTCGGCAGGTGTGAAAAGTGAGCGAAGTAGCCGAATCCGGCGATGGCGTTGTGTGGCGCTTTCAATTTGAAAAAGAACGGCTCGCCAGGCTGGAGCGCGCGGAACGCCTTCTCCGCCGCCGGACGCCAGTGATTCACCTCATCGACCGCAGGCACGATCGAGCGGAGAACGGCCCACTGGTCGTGGTCCGTATTTGCAACGAATCCGCGCATGGGGAATCGTGCCTATGGTGGCACAGGTCGCCGTGGCCGGACCATGACATCGTAGGAACACGCGACCGCCGGGCGACTACCGCCATGATCGTGGGGCGCACGGCTGTGCGCCCGCGTATGTTTGCCGAGGACCCTGCCGCCGAAGGCGGCGTAAGTATGTAGC
>DASQGS010000353.1:0-14776 GCA_035632455.1 Thermoanaerobaculia bacterium
CGGCGCCGACCCAGCCGTCCACCATCGGGTTCATCGGGACGGCCACCTTCAGCGCCGGGTGCGGATTGACGAGCGCGGTCAGCGAGAGGAAGCCGTCGTAGGAGATGCCGAGGACGCCGACCTTGCCATTGCTCTCGGGCACGTTCTTCACGAGCCAGTCGATGGTGTCCCAGGTGTCGGTGGCGTGATCGACGGGCGTGGGGTTCTGCGGTCCATGCAGGGGGCGGTTCATCACGTAATCGCCCTCGGAGTGATACTTGCCGCGCACATCCTGCACCACGCGGATGTAGCCGCCCTCCACGATGACGTCGAACGCGTTGTCGTAGCCGTAGAGATTCGGACCGAGGTGCGAGCTGTCGACGTGACTCGTCAGCTTGTCGGCATCGTAGGGCGTTCGCGTGAGCAGGATCGGCGCTCCCTTGGCGCCCTTCGGAACGAGGATCACCGTGTGCAGCTTGACCACGTCGCGCATGGGGATCATGACCTCGCGCCGGACGTGATCGAAACTGTCGGTGACCGGCACGAACTCCGCCGGCGTCTCGCTCGGCAACGCCGGATACATGGCGGACGGCGGCGGCATGACCTTCGCGGCCTCGGGAGCCTGCGCCAGCAAGGGTCCGGCGAGCAGGAGGGCGATTGCACAGACGCGATGGATGAATTTCGCGGGAGCGAGTTGAAAGGACACGAGGCACCTCCGATGGGAAGGGAGGATATTACAGAGGCGGTGGCGGGTGGGTCTGGAGTGACAAACGAGGCGCCGTCACCCCTCCGCGTTCTGGCGCGCACGTCTTTCTGTGATTCGCGATGCTGAGCGCAGCTCCGCGGAGCCGTGGAATGGGCGGCGAATCCAGGTGCGACTGGTCGACCGACCGAGAACGGCACCTGGGAAGGAGATGCAACCGATGAGCACGCTGGTATTGGACAAGAAGGCCGATCTTGCCGGACCCGGAATCGGCGATTACAAGGAACTGGAGAAGATCCTCCCGAGCGACTACCGCTCCCTGCTGACACCGCGCGAGACGCAGCAGGCCATCTACGCGGTCAAGCGCTACATCGCTGACAACCTCTGCAAAGAGCTCAATCTGATGATGGTCGAGGTGCCGCTGATCGTCGACGTCGAGAGCGGCGTGAACGACATGCTGGATCGCGACGGGTCGCGCACGCCGATCCAGTTTCACATCTCGAACGATCGCGACAAGCACCCGCTCGACGCCCAGGTCGTTCAGGCCGCGACGAAGTGGAAGAGAGTGGCCCTCCGCCAGTTCGCCTGCAAGACCGGCGAGGGAATCTGCACTGACATGCGCGCCGTCCGCAAGGACTACTTCCTGGACCACGACCACAGCGCGTACGTCGATCAGTGGGATTGGGAGCGCGCGATCAATCCGGAGATGCGAAACTTGGTGTTCCTCAAGAACATCGTCCGGAGCATCTGGAAGGTGCTGGTCGGCGCCGAGAAGTTTGCTCTTTCGCTTTTTCCGCAACTGAACGATCCCCGCTACCCGAGCCTCCCCGAGGAGCTCAAGTTCCTCCAGGCCGAGGAAATCCTCGACATGTTCCCCGATCTGCCGCGCAAGCAGAGGGAGACGGCCATCCTCCAGAAGTACCCGGCGGTGTTCATCATCGGAATCGGCTGGCCGCTCAAGGATGGTTATCCGCACGAGATGCGCGCCGCCGACTACGACGACTGGGTTACCGACACCAGCCTTGAGACCGGCAAGCCGACTCACGGATTGAATGGCGACATCCTGGTCTGGAACCCGGTCACGAAGCGGCGTCACGAGCTGACTTCGATGGGCATCCGGGTCACCGCTGAGACTCTCCGAAAGCAGCTCGTGCTCTCGAAGCAGCTCGATTTCCTCAAACTGCCCTATCATCAGGCCATCATGAGGAACGAGATTCCGCTCTCGATCGGCGGCGGAATCGGGCAGTCGCGCACGTTGATGCTGCTCCTCCGCAAGGCTCACCTCGGCGAGGTGAGCGTGACCGTGTGGCCGAAGATCCTGAAAGAGATCGGCGCGAAGAAGAACATCTTCGTGCTCGAGTAAGGAAGGCTAAGACGTAGCCGTCGACGTTGGCCGTCGCCGCCGCAAGCGCCACGTTTTTCGGCGACGGCGACGGCGACGCTGAAGTTGTGAACGAAAGGAAACCTGTCGAATGACTGGAAAGGGAACGATTGCGATTCTGACTGGCGGCGGCGACGTGCCGGGCCTCAACCCTGCGATCCGGGCGTTGACGATTCGGGCGATTCGGGAGGGCTACCGGGTCCTCGGGATTCGGCGCGGATGGGCGGGCCTGGTCGACATGATCCCCGAGCATGACGCCGACAACTCGGAGAATCTGCAGGTCCTGTCCGAGGACATCGTCAATCGCGCCGGCAGAACCGGCGGCACGTTCCTCCACACCTCGCGGACGCGGCCCACGCATCTGCCGCTGGCGGACGTCCCTGAGCGCCTGCGCAGCCGTTATACCGCTGACATCAACGACATCACGCCCGACATCCTCGCGAACATCGGCTTTCTCGGCATCGACTATCTGATCCCGATCGGAGGAGACGACACGCTCAGTTATGCCCATCGCTTGCATCAGGAAGGCGTGCACATCGTGGCCATCCCGAAGACGATGGACAACGACGTGCCGGGGACCGACTACTGCATCGGATTCAGCACGTGCGTGACGCGCACAATCGAGCTGGCCCACAAGTTGCGCACGACGGCCGGGTCGCACGAGCGGTTCCTGGTGATCGAGGTCTTCGGCCGCTACGCCGGATTCACGGCTCTTCTTCCGACGATGGCCGGCGCGGCCGACCGCTGCGTGATTCCGGAGCTGCCGTTCGACATGGAGTTGCTGGCCGAGCTGCTCGCCCTCGACCGGAAGCGTGCGCCGAGCAACTACAGCGTCGTGCTCGTGTCCGAGGGAGCGCGGATGGCGCATGAAGACGAGATGTCGTTCGAGGGGACGGAGGCGGACCAGTTTGGGCATCGCAAGCTCGGCGGGATCGGCGACAAGGTCTCCTCGCGGCTTAAGGAGCTCTCACCGAAGTACACCGGCGGCCGCAAGGTCAACGTCGTGAACCAACGGCTGGGTTACATGGTTCGGTCGGGCGAGCCGGACGCTCTCGACTCGATCGTACCGATGGCGTTCGGCAACCTCGCCTTCGACCTCGTCCTGCGCAAAGTGTCAGGCCGCCTGGTCAGCGTCCGCAACGGCGTCTACGACAACGTTCCGATCGACGTCGTGGTTGGGCGAAAGAAGGTTGTCGATGTGGCCCGCTACTACAACGCCGAGCGGCTCCGCCCGATCTACGATTTCCACCGCCAGCCGATCTTCATTATGACCAGCGACGTGTGAAGCGGGACCGTCCCAGACGCAAATCGCGGGGCGTCCCCGCCCCGCGATTACGACGTTGACCGGGCCCGATTCCGCACCCGCTCCCGAGCCCGGCCCTTGAAGCGCTAGCGCCCTAATTCGGCCGATGCCTCATCGACGCCCTGGCCGCCAGGAAAGCTTCGAACTTCGTCTTCTGCTCCGCGGTCAGCACAGCGAGAAGCTTGTCCTTCGACTCGCTCCGCGTCGCGTGGATCTTTTCGCGGACCGACCGGATTTCCAGAGTCAGTTTCCCGACGGTGGCCGGATCGGGAGTGGCCGCCTTCACCGCCGCCCCGAGCTGCGTCCGCAAGTCGCGAGCCTGTTCAACGAGCGGCTTGACGGCCGCGGCGGTGTCCTGGTGAATCTGCTTCCATGCTGTGATCTGGTCGGGCGTGAGCTGCAGATAAGCGACCAGCCTCGCCCGTCCGGCACCTGGATTCTGTGCGTTTGAGAGCGGCTGGGCCGTGGCAAGCGCCGCCGTCAAGAGCAGAGCGACCGCGGCGACCGAAATGCATCGAGCCTTCATGATTGTGTGTTCCTTTCTCTCGGATGATTGCGCCGGCTCTCGGATGTGAACCGTCTGCATTTCGACGACGTTACGAAGGAATCGTGTACCCGATGCTCGGAGGCGGCACATCTTGCTGTGATGACCGTCGCACGGCTGAGTACCACGCGCCGCAGGGCCGTGGGTGCAGATGCCTTAATCATGCCGAAAACAGAGGCAGGAGCCGAAAGAGAGCTATGACTCCACGACACTGGTATATCGCGATCGCAATTGTCCTCATCGCATCGCTCATGCCCGCGACCGGATGGGCGACGGACGCGCCGCACTCGCTCTGGCTGAAAGCCAAATGCGCCCTGTGCCACGGCGAGGACGGCGGCGGCAACACGAAGTGGGGCGGCGAGACGAAGGTCCCCGACCTCCGGGCGGACGCGCTGCAGAAGCTGACGAACGACGAGCTGGCGAAGCACATCACCCAAGGCCACGACAAGATGCCGGCCTTCAAGGCCCAGCTTACAAACGTCCAGATCTCTCTGCTCGTGGCCTACATCCGCGACATCGCGCCGAAGAAGAAATCGGCGCAGCCCGCGGCTCGCTGACATAGTCACATCACTCGTACCGCAGCGCCTCGATCGGATCGAGCCTCGCCGCTTTGTAGGCCGGGTAGATCCCGAAGAAGAGGCCGATCGAGATCGACACCGCGAGGCCGACGATGATCGACCAGATCGGCGTCGAGGTGGGCAAAGGGCTGACCTTGCGGACGACCGCGGCGATGGCCAGGCCGACCGCGACGCCGAAGACGCCCCCGATGCCGGAGAGGGTCATGGCCTCGGTGAGGAACTGCGTGACGATGTCGCCGCGCACGGCGCCGATGGCCTTGCGCACGCCGATCTCGCGGGTTCTCTCGGTCACGGACACGAGCATGATGTTCATCACTCCGACGCCGCCGACCAGCAGCGCGATCGACGAGATGAAGATCATCGCCAAGGTGATCCCGCCGGTGATGGCCTGAAAGTTCCCGATCAGCTTGTCCGGTGTGAGCATCCCGAAGTCGTTCGGCTTGTTGAACGGCACCTTGCGCCGCGCCCGGAGGACGGCCGTGCCTTCCTCGATGATGCGCGGAACCATGTCAGGCCGGCGAGGCACGGTGGCGATGTTCACGCCCACGTCCCTCTTGATCCATGGAAAATGGCTGTCGAACGTCGTGATCGGGATGTAGATGTGCGAGTCGGTGGACTCGAAGAACGTCGAGCCCTGCTTTTCCATTACGCCGACAACCGTGTAGCGGCGGCCGGAGATCGTGACCTCCTTGCCAATCGGATCAACCCGCGGGAAAAGCGTCTCCATCAGGCCGTTTCCGATCACCGTAACCGTGGCCGCCGATCGGATGTCGGTGTCGCTGATGAAGCGCCCCTCGGAGACGTAGTGGTTGTTGGCGATGGCGTAGGCGTCGGTCACGCCGGCGATCGTGTCGGGCGTCGCGTTCTGGCCCTTGTAGATCACATCCGGGGCGCCGCTGCCGTTCGCGCCGGCGAACCAGTAGCGCTCCGGCGAGACCGCGCGCATGGAGGGACAGAGCTGCTTGAGGGCCAGCGCGTCTTCGTAGGTCAGGTTCTTGCGCGCGCGCTGCGACTCGTTGCCGTCGCCCGGCCCGAACTGCGGATCGAACTTCTGGAACTGCACGAGCGTGGCGCCGAACGACTGGAAACTCTCGATGACGTTGTTGTTGAAGCCCTCGATGATCGAGACCATGGCGATCACGGTCGTGACTCCGATGACGATGCCCAGCACCGTCAGCCCCGAGCGCAGCTTGTGAGAGGCGAGAGCGCCGGCGGCGAAGCGGACGTTCTCTCGGGCAGCGAAGACAAGATCGAGAGCGCGCATGGTCATTCGAACCTCAGGGCTTCGACAGGCGGCAGCTTCGCGGCGTGCCGGGCCGGGACAAATCCCGCCGCCGTGCCGGTGACCACGGCGATCAGCAGGCCGGTGAGGACAAGCGAGGGCCGCACCAGCGTCGGCAGGGGGAAGAATGTGGAGATGACGTTGCTGGTGATCACGCCGAGGATCACGCCGGCGACGCCTCCGCCGAGAGCGAGGAGGATGGATTCCGTGAGGAACTGGCGGCGTATGTCTGCGCGCGTCGCGCCGAGGGCGCGGCGGATGCCGATCTCGCGCGTCCGCTCCACGACCGACACCAGCATGATGTTCATGATCACGATGCCGCCCACGACCAGCGAGATCGTTGAGATGAAGATCATCAGCGCGAATCCGCCGGCGGAGATGTTCTTCCACACGTTCTGCAGAGCCTCTGCGGAGACCACCGCGAAGGGATCGTTGCCGCGGAATGGCGTGCGCCGGCGGCTGCGGAGCAGCACCCGCACCTGGTCCAGCGATCGGTCGATTCCCGCCACGCCGCCCGCAGCCCGGATGTAAAGGTCGATGCTCCGCCGCGTCCCGAACGTCTTGCGGAACGTCGAGAGCGGGATGTAGAGCTGCTTGTCCTGGCTGCGGCCGAGCACCGTGCCCTGTTTGCGCAGCAGGCCGATCACACGCACGGGCTGGCTGGCGATCCAGATCGTCCGGCCGACCGGATCGAGCTTCCCGAAAAGCTCGTCCCGCACGTCGGACCCAATGACCGCCACGGGCGCGGAGTGCTCGTCCTCGGTGCGTGTGAAGAAGCGGCCGCCTTCGATGTCGACGTTGCTGATCTCGCCGATGTTCGCCGTGCCGCCTTGGACCTGCACGTTGTTGAGACGTTGCGCCAGTCGCTTCACGGCAACGCGATTGGTCTCCTGCGCCCCCACTGCGGCGCAGGTCTGGCAACGGTCGCGAATCATGAGGTAGTCGTCCCAGTCGAGCTTCTTCCGCTTGACGGCCTCGAGGAATTGCTCACGGCTGGTGATGATGCCGAACTGCGTGACGACATAGACATCCGGGTTGAGCTGGAAGACCTTCTCGGCGATGTAGCTGTTGAGGCCTGCGATGATCGAGACGACAGAGACGACGGTCATGACACCGATGATCACGCCGAGGAGCGTGAGGAAGCTCCGCAGCTTGTTCCTGTTCAGCGCCGTCACGGCGATGCGGATGGTCTCCATCAAGTCCGCCTTCAGTTCATCCCGTCATCCTGAGCCGCGCAGACGGCAAAGGATCTCAAGATGGACGGATCCTGCAAATCCGAGATCCTTCGCCGTCTACGCGGCTCAGGATGACGTTGGGTCCTGTCTCGCACGGCCCTACCGTCCGCCGCCCGGCGATCCGCTTTCCTTCTGCTCCTTCACCTTCGACCCATCCTTGATATCGCGAAGCGCGCGGAATGGGCCGGAAACGATCTGCTGTCCCTCGGTCGCCCCACTGACGATCTCGACTGAGTTGTCGCCGGAAAGGCCTGTTTTCACGGGAACGAATTTCACGGTGCCGTTTTGATAGGCGAATACGCCCTCTTCATCTTCCGGCTTGCCAACCTTGCCGCCCGGCTTTTCGCGGACGACCAGGGCCTGGATCGGAATGGCCAGCGCCTTTGAGCGCGTGCCGGTCACGATGTCCGCTGAGGCGGAGAATCCCGGCCGCACGCCGGGAGGCGGATTCTCGATCTGGATCTTCACCTCAAAGTTGATGGCCTCGGCACCGGTGGCCGGTACACCGTTCCTCTTGACCGGGCTCGATCCCACCTCGGTCACCAGGCCGGAGTAGGTCTTGTTCGGATAGGCGTCGATGCGGACCGTCGCGTGCTGGCCCGCTCTCACCGAAGGGATGTCCGTCTCATCGACTTCCATCACGGCCTCGACGACGCTCATGTCGGCGATGGTCATGAGAACGGTGCCGGCGTTGTTCATCGTGCCGATGACGGCGACTTCGCCCTCGTGGACGGGAAGCGAAGTCACGATGCCGTCGATCGGCGCGCGCATGGTCGTTTTCGACAGCGTGTCGCGCGCGGCGGTGAGGTTCGCCCGGGCCTGGCTGATCCGCTCCTCCAGCGCCGTGACATTGGCGACCGCGGAATCGCGAGCGCTGCGAGCCTTGTCGAGATCCGCGACCGGCACGATCTTCTCGGCGTAATTCTTCTGTACGCGCTGATAGTCCCGCTCGGCGGCCACGGCGGTCGCCCGCGCCGCGTCGCGATCGAAGAAGACCGCGCGCAGCGAAGCCGCCGCTCCCTCAGCGGATGCCGCGAGCTGCTTCTGATCGATCTGAAGCAGGAAATCGTTGCGCTTCACCACGTCGCCTTCTCGCACCGCCAGATTCACGACCTGGCCCATCACGTTCGCGGAGAGGTCGACCTTGCGCTTGGCATCGATGCGGCCGTTCGCCGAGACCTTGCTTGTCAGATCAGCACGCTGAACCTTCGCGAACGTCACAGCGGTGACGTCTTTCCCCCGGCGCGACATCACGCCCATCCCGATGCCGCCGGCCACCACCAGGACTCCGACGCCAATCGCCACTTTCGTGCGACGCTTCATGACGCTCTCCTCGGGGCTCGTCCCGGCTCGCCAGCCGGTCCGACGCGCCACTGTTTGTGTTTCACCGGCTTATACGACGGCTCGACGTGGCGAGTTTCCGCTCTCGGATAACGTCACATGTTGCGATAGCGGCGTTTCCGTCTGGGACACAGCTTTGCAACAGAACTGATAAGCAGAATCAATCTCGATCCGCCGGCAGGATCCGGAAGCTCTTCCTCCCCGATGGGCGAATGGCTCGGAAGTGCCGCTCGTCCAGCGTCAATACGTCGAGCGTACCGTAGCGGCGGGAGAGCACGACGATCGATGCGTCCGCCAGACCGATGCGAAGCCCTCGATACTTCAGCACGACCTGGCGCGCCTCTTCGACATCGGCCTCGCTGAACTGAGCCAGCTCATAAGCCCGGCGCCCGACGTCGGCGAGGAACAGCAACTCGCTCTCGACGCCCGCGAACTTCCGTGCGAGGTAGTCGACCTCGGCAAGAACGAACGGAGAGAGAATCAGTGGAGGCTCGGCGGTGAGCAACGCCACGGCACATTCTTTGTGGCGATTCTGGTCAGCAAAAAGCGCGGATAGGATTACGCTCGTATCGAGCAAAATCACAAGCCGAAGCCCTCCAACGCCTCATCGACCCGCTCCGCGATTCCGGGATCGCCGAGTCCCCTCGCCGAGAGCGGCACCCGAGGAATCGGGGTTTCCCGCATCCTCACTGCCGCGGAGATCGCGTCCCGGATCACATCCGCTTCCGAGCGATCCTGGGTCCGCGCGGCCCTCTCGACATCGCGCTTCAGATCATCCGGCAGGTAGATCGTCGTCCTTCGTATGCCATACGTATACCATACATCTCCGGCTCGTGGCAAGCCTTCCATCGAGAAAGGGGCCGAAGAAAAGGGCGGCATGACGCTATGCTATTGGCAGCACCAGGATGAGGACATGGAACCTGCAATCAAACAACTGATCCTGAAGCGATATCGGAGCGTTCCTGCCGAACGTATCTGCTTCGACAACCCCACCATCTTCGTCGGGCGAAACGGCTCTGGCAAGAGCAATCTCGTGAGCGTGTTTTCTTTTCTGGCCGAAGCCATGGCTGCGCCTCTTCAAGCCGTGTTCGATAGAGCCGGTGGCATCTCGGCCGTCCGCAACCGCTCCTCTTCGAGGTCAAGGCGCTGCCGAATCACGGCTTCTCCGTCGTACGGGAGCAGTGCTCGGTGACAGGCGAGCGGGATTCCAGATCGTGGTTCGACCGCGTTGGGACGAAGTTCAATTCCAACGTCGGAGGAATGAGGCCCTCGCTCGACCCTGCCTCACTGAGCCTGCCGCTGGTCGGTGGGGAGGCGAAGTTTGCTCCGGTGCTCCGCACGCTTGCTGCGATGCGTGTGTATTCGATCGAGCCGGAGAAGCTGCGTGAGATGCAGGAGCCGGACAGCGGCACGAGCCTCAGGTCCGATGGCGGGAATGTCACCAGTGTGCTCAAGGAGATCGAGCGGCAATCGGAAGACGATTTTCGCCGGATCTCCGACATTCTTGCGACGATCGTTCCTAACACGAGACGAGTGCAGGTGAAAAAGCACGGAAAGAACCTGTCGCTCGAATTCACGCAAGAGTGGGGAGAGAGGAAGCGCCTGAAATTCGAGGGCTTCAGCATGTCGGATGGCACGCTGCGAGCGATCGGTCTGCTCGCGGCCGTGTTTCAACGTCCGGCACCCTCGCTCATCGCCGTGGAGGAGCCCGAGGCGACCATCCACCCCGGCGCGTTGGAGTCGATTCTCGATCTGCTGCATCATGCATCAAGACATATGCAAGTCGTGATCACGACGCACAGTCCTGAGTTGCTCGATGCGAAATGGATCGCCGATCGTCATTTGAGGCTCGTGGAGTGGACGGAGGGGGCAACGCGGGTTGCGCCACTCTCAGAAGCGACGCGAAGGGCACTACAAGGGCACTTGATGGGAGCCGGCGAGTTGCTGCGGTCGAGCGCGCTCGAGCCCGCGCCGCTGTTCGAAGCGGATCTAGCGCAAGATCTGTTCGAGAGCTTCGCATGATCATCCAGCCTATCGTTGAGGGACAAGGGGAAGAGGCTGCCGTGCCTTTGCTCTTGCGCCGGTTGCGCGACGAAGCCCAGGCATGGGGGCTCGAGGTCGGCAGGCCGCACCGCAGGCGGCGCACACAGTTGGTAAAGAAGGATTCTCTGCAGACCGCTGTCCGGGTCGCGGCGCTCCGCGAGGAATGCGCAGCGATACTCGTTCTATTCGACGCGGACGACGATTGCCCGAAGGAGTTGGCGCCGGCCCTCGCAGAGTGGGCGGCTGAGGCAGCGCCTGGAAAGGCGTGCGCGGTGGTGATGGCGAACCGGGAATACGAGGCGTGGTTTCTCGCGAGTATCGAAGCATTGCGCGGAAAAAACGGGATCGTCCCGGGCGCAGTCTCGCATCCCCATCCCGAGGTGCCTCGCGACGCCAAGGGTCACCTGCAACGATGGATTCAGCCTGGTGCGAGTTACTCCGCCTCGGTCGACCGAGCCGCTCTGACGGCCCATCTCGATTTGGAGATCGTCTACCGGCGCTGCCGCAGTTTCCGCAAGCTGGTGAGAGCTTTCGGGTCACTCGCCGCGGCCGTCGGTGTAGCTCCGGAGGTCTGGCCACCGGCAGCGTGGGTTTCGTTAATTGAGGCGAGATGCTTCAATGGGTGGGCCAGACTAGTCGGCTCTCAGGAGTGATGCATGAAGCGCGAAGACGTGCTGGATCTGATTCGTAGCGGTGAAGACTCCGGGCTCGAATTCAAGCGTGACGATGTCACCAATTCTGACCTCGCCAAGGAGCTCGTAAGCTTTCTCAACCTCGACGGAGGCGCAGTGCTGCTTGGTGTTCGGGACGACGGGTCAATCGCTGGAACGACGCGAGATCGACTGGAGGATTGGGTCGCCGAGGTCTGCCGGAAAAAGATCGAGCCACCGGTCATCCCTTTTCTTTCCTGGGCGCGGGATGTCGAGCCCGGCAAGCACATTCTTTCTGTACGCGTCCCGGTTGGCCCGGACAAGCCTTACGCGAGGGTGCACGACGACCGACGTACATACTTTGTGCGCGTCGGCGCCACGTGCCGGGAGGCGAGTCGTGAGGAGCTGGAGCGCATGTTTCAAGCGTCCGGCCGCCTGCAGTACGGACTCAAGCCGGTGCCGGGCGCGTCATTCGCCGATCTGGATCAACGCAGATTGCGCGACTACATGCTGCGAATCCTCGCAGGAACGGCTCCCGCCGACGACGATATAGAGGGTTGGGAGCACCTGCTTGCCACCCTCGATCTCATGGAGGTCTCGACCGGACGGCTCGTTCCAACCATCGACGCGGTCCTGCTGTTTGGCCGGACCCCCAAGCGCCACGTTCCGCAATCCGGGATTCGAGCGCTCTGCTACCCGGGAACGCAACCTGACTACGCGACCCGCGCTGACCAGAACTTGAACGGCCCTTTGGTGCCCCTCGGCGCCGCCGATGGCTCGATCGTCGAGATCGGTATGGTCGAGCAAGCATGGGATTTCGTGCGCCGCAATACCCAACCGACGGCATTTCTGGACGGCGCGCGCCGTGTCGACCGCTGGGAGTATCCCGAGGCTGTGATCCGTGAAGCGGTTGTGAATGCGCTCGTCCACCGCGACTACAGCATCGCCGGGAGCGATGTCATGCTCGTCATCTTCTCAGACAGACTCGAGATCCAAAGCCCAGGGCGTTTGCCGAACACGGTGACCGTTGAAGGGATGAAGGCTGGCCTCCGCTACGCCCGGAACCAGACCCTCGTGAACGTCATGCGTGACTACCGCTATGTGGACTTTCGCGGAATGGGTGTGCGCGACAAGCTGATTCCAGGCATGCGCCAGCACAACGGCACGGAGCCGGATCTCATCGCCGAGGAATCGCGTTTCATCGTTCGCTTGTGGAAGGAACGCATGTCGGCATGATCTGCAGAGCGTGGTTGTCTTGGACGAGGCCGCGGTGCTCGCTGGCGACGGCACAATCCTAAATTGGGTAATAAGAAGTAAATTGGGTAATAAACTAGGTAAGATCCCGATCGTCCGTCGGTTCAGGCCCCAACCTGATTTCTCACCCGCCCCGCCACCGTCCACGACTGCTCCAACAACATCGGCAGGCCGATCCCGCGGAGGTAGTTGCCTGCGAGAAAAATGTCGCTGGGGAGCTCGAGCCCTTGTGGCTTGAGCTTCTCCAGCGCGAGGTCGTAATGCGGCAGTCCCGCAGGCCAGCGCTGGGGATAACGGGCGATCGGGTCCGCCGTGCGGCCGTAGAGGCGCTCGCGATCGCGTTCGACGACTTCGAAGAGGGCTTTGTCATCAAGATCGAGGACCTCGCGATCCTGCGCGCCGCCGTAAATCCAGCTCTCCGAATGTCCTTCGCCCCGATCAGGGAAGATGTTCGTGTTGAAGAGAACGCCCAGTGCGCGGATGCCTTCGCCTCGCGGGAACAGCGCGCCGAATCCCTGGACCGTGTTCTCGCTCGCGGGATAGAAGGCCGTGACGCGGAGCAGCGGAACCATGTCGATCGATTCGAGGGCCCTCGCGGTCTCGGGCGCACGATCGCGCAGCAGCCGCCCGGCGTCGCGCGCCGATGTGCAAAGAATCGTCGGTGCCTCGGGCAAGGCGTCGATCGCGGTGCCAGTGCGGATTTCCACGCCGAGGGCCTCGAGCTTCGCCACAAGCGCGCCGGTGAGCTGGGCCAGGCCTCGGGGTGGAGCGACGAGCCCCTTCCTCTGCGCCTTCGGCGGTTTTTCGCGCTTGCCTAAAATCAGGCTCGCACTGAGTTTCGCGGGATCGCCGGCGTAGATGCCTTGCAGCACGGCGCTGAGGATCTTCTGCGTTCCCGCGGTGCCGACGACGCGTCTTCCCCAGACTTCGACTGTCTCACCGGGCTGCGGGCGGAACTGTCCGATGAGCAGATGGCCGGCGAGCTTGCCAGCGAAGCCTACCGATTCCATCACGTGCAGCGGCCATCGGCGCGGTTGTCCATCGCGATACAGATAGCGCTTCCGGCTCTCCTTCTTCGTGCCGGCGAGCGGCACGTCGAGCTCGCGGCAGAGCTCTTCGAGCCGGCCGGAATTCGTGATTCCGCTCGCCGCCGTCTCCACAAGTCCGTACGGCGTCTGGAGCGTATCGACCATCCCGCCGAGGCGCGTCTGCTTCTCGATCAGCGTCACAGGCACACCGTCGCGGGCGAGAAAGTACGCAGCCGTGAGTCCCGAGAAGCCGCCGCCGATGATCGTGACGCGCTTCATATCGCCTGCGAGAAGATCTTCGTGCGCGGTTCGCTGGTGCGAAGGCGGCGATCGAAAAAGACGGCGGCGTTGCGCAGGAACGGCTTACCGCTCTCGAGCAGCCGCAGCTCGCGTCCGTCGATCTGCACGATGCCGTCCTCGATCATCGTCGCCAGAAATTGGCCGGCATCGCCGACCTGCTCGGGATCGAGCTGTACGTGCAAGCGGGTCATGAACTCCGTGATCTGCCGGCGCAGGTGGCGATCTTCCTCGTTCAACAGATGGCCGCGATATGTCGGAATCCGTCCCTCGGCAACGCGAGCCTGATACTCCGGCGACTTCTTCACATTCTGGTGGAAGCAGGTCGGGGTCTCCGAGATCGCGCTCACGCCGAGGCCGAGGAGTATCGCGGTTCGGAACTCGGTGTAGCCCATGAAATTGCGGTGCAAGCTGCCGTCGACCTGCGCCGCGTGGAGCGAGTCGTGCGGCAGCGCGAAATGGTCCATGCCGATCTCGACGTAGCCGGCGTTGAGGAAGATCTCGCGCGCAATCTCATACAGCTCGCGCTTCTCCGGCCCTTCCGGAAGATCCTCATCTTTGAACAAGCGCTGCGCCGGCTTGATCCATGGAACTTTCGCAAAGCTGTAAAACGCGATGCGATCGGGCCCGAGCTTCACGGTCAGCTCGGCGGTCTTGCGGATGGTTGCGGCGGTCTGTTTCGGCAGGCCGTAGATCAGATCGTAGTTGACCGACGTGTAGCCGATCTCCCGGGCGTTGCGCGTCAGATCCTCGGTGACCTCATACGGCTGGATGCGATTGACGAGGTACTGCACGGTCGGATCGAAGTCCTGCACGCCCATCGACACCCGCGTGAAGCCGGCGTCGAAGAGAGCCAGGAGATGTTCGCGCCTGGTCACGCGGGGATTGACCTCCACCGAGGCATCGAACTCATCGCTCTTGACGCGCACCTGCTCGATGATCGGGCGGACCAGCGCATTGAGATTTTGCGGCGAGAGGAAGGTAGGTGTGCCGCCGCCGAGGTGAAGTTGTCGCAGGCGGCGCTCGCGAAGCTCGGGCACCGCGTCCAGATACATGGCCCATTCTTTGAGTACGCTCCCGATGTACGGATCCTCGGCTCGGTGATCCTGCGTGATCACATTGTTGCAGCCGCAGAAGGTGCACAGCGACTCGCAGAAC
>DASQGS010000354.1:0-11956 GCA_035632455.1 Thermoanaerobaculia bacterium
CACTCGCAACGCGAGAACGTGCGGATCGCCTGGTGCCACCTGTTCCGCCTCGGCGGCCAGCAAGATTGCGTCGCGCATGGATCCACGCCGTGCGGCGATCACGGCGCGGAAGTACGCGAGCGAGCTCACCGTCCTGTTTTCACGCCGCGGCGCATACCTTGTCTTCGCCAATTCGCGCAGAAGCGAGTCCGCCTCGGTGAGCGCATTGGCGCGCAAGAGCGCCAGCGCGCAGTCGAAGCGGCGCGAATCGTCATCGCCGGCGGCGCGCAACTCGTCGGTCGCCGCACCGCGCAATGCCATTGGCGGCACGTTGCGAACCGCTCCGGGGGACCAGATCTCGGCCACGGCCAAGTGGTGGCGGGCGCGGGCCACGTTTCCCCGGCGCACTTCTTCTTGAGCGAACCGCCGGTCGTACGCGGCGACCTGCGGCGCCATCCACCCGTGATCATCCTCACGCTGCGCGTTCGTGTGCATGCCGAGAGCGACCGCGCTGACGGCGACGAGCGCGATCGCCAATACGCCGCGAGGGAGGTTGTCCTGGAGCAGCGCGGCCAAGTCCACCACACCCACCGCCGCAAGGACCGCCATCGCCGGCAGGATCGCATTTCGCTGGCGGGCGGTGACATAAAACACGATCAGCACGATGCCGCCCGCCTTCGCAAACAGGACCGGCGGCAGGATCGACGCCATCGTCCCGTTGCGCCAGGCCAGCGCGAACGCCGCGACCGAGAGAACGACGAGAAGACCGAACGGCACCCAGATCTCGCGCGACAGCTCGTGGCTCTTCGCCTCCATCGTCGAGAGATCCCACGAGTCGTGGCTCATCAGCGTCAGCCCGATCTTCCGGCCGATCAACCGCAGCGCGGAGCCCGGATACAACCGCACAAAGGCCAGCGCCTTGCCGGACCAGTAGCGGTTCGACTCGGCGCGCGTGAGCGCCCGGCCCGCGGCCCGCGATGCGATGTAGCGGTAGGCGAGATGCAGCGCGTCGGGCTCGGTGGTCTTCGCCTCGAGATCGTTGATGATCTTCGGCTGCACGCCCGCGTAACCGGTGGCAAGCGGGTTCATCCCCTCGTAGAACACCGTACCCGGATCCATGATCGCCGCCTCGCCGGTCAGCGCGAAATTGGCGCCGACGACAATGGCAACAGGCAACAGCGCGGCGCCGGCGAACGCCGCGATCCCGCGAGCTCTAGGAGCGCCTTGCGGACGCGCGAGCCAGACCGCCAGCGCGAGCACGATCAGCAGCGCTGCAGGCCGCGCCGTCGCGGAGAGGCCGAACGATGCGCCCGCGGCAACGAGCCAGGCAATGCGCGACTGTCCGTTCCGATGAATCGCTTCGACGAAGCACATCAGCGCGGCCGCGCCGGTCACGAGGATCAGCGTCTCCGGCTCCGCTTCCGTGGCGCAAACGAGTGCCGCCCGGCTCTGGAGGACGAAGACCACGGCGGCGATGCCCGCGGTCAATCCGCGCAGACGCACCGCCACGATCCCGGCAAAGACGGCTGCGAGGCTCACGCCAGCGATCTGCATCGTCCGGATCGCCGCGAAGCCGGCGCCGAACCATGCCCGCAACGCCACGATCAGCCAGAGGTATCCCGGACTCAGATCGCCGAGCCGCTCCCGTGGAATCGATCCGTGCGCGATCCGATCGGCGATGACCAGGTATTTTTCGAAGAACCCTTGATCGTGCAGCGCTGCCACTTGCGCGACGCGGGCCATCGTCACGACGACGATCGCCACCATCGCGACGGCGGCAAGCTCGATCCGACGACGCTCGGGCATGAAGCGACTATACCGAAGGCAGAAGGCAGAAAGCAGAAAGGGAAAAGGCATTCGCCAATCCGGATCTCAGCTCCTGCTCCGTTACAATAACGCTCCCGATGATTTCCGCCCTTCCTTTCGCCATTCCATTCGCTGGGTATCTGATCGGGTCGATCCCGTTCAGCTACCTCGTGGTGAGGCTCCTGACCGGCGCCGACATTCGGGAGCATGGCAGCCGCAATGTGGGCGCGACGAACGTGGCGCGGAACTTCGGCAAACTGCCTGGGATTCTCGCGCTGATCCTCGACATCGCGAAAGGCTGGAGCGCGGTGGCTCTCGCTCGCTGGCTTTCGGCGCAGCCCGGCTGGCCGCTGGTGCTCGGCATCGACGCCGGCGCGATTCATTCCGCCGCCTTCTGGGCGGGCCTCGGAGCTCTGGCCGCCGTCGTCGGCCACATGTTCCCGATCTGGCTCCGCTTTCATGGAGGCAAGGGTGTGGCCACGGCGACCGGCGCGTACGTCGCGCTCGATCCTCTCAGCATCTCCGCCGCGCTTCTGGTCTTCCTCATCGTCATCGTCTCGACGCGATTCGTCTCGCTCTCGTCGATGCTGGCCGCGGCCTCAGTGCCGATCTTCCTCCGCTTCTTCTCCCACGCGCCGCTTTGGACGCTGGTCTTCTCCATCCTCATCGCCATGCTCATCATCATGAAACATCACTCGAACCTGGCGCGCCTCGTCCAGGGAACGGAACACCGGATCGGAGAGCCACGATCGTGAGCCGGATCTCGGTCGTCGGCGCCGGCGCGTTCGGCACAGCCATGGCCATCGTTGCCGCGCGTTGCGGCCATGAAGTCATGCTCTGGGCCCACGACCCGAAGGTCGCCGAGGAGATCGCAAAGAGCAGGACCAACCCGTACTACCTGCGCGATGTCCCGCTCGACTCGAAGATCCATCCGACGAGCGACCTCGCCGAGGCGGCGGCGTTCAGCACCACGATCTTCATGGTTGTCCCCAGTCACCACTACCGGCACGTCCTTTCCGATCTTCTCGAGCATCTCACCGCGCCGGTTCACGTCATTTCCGGGACGAAGGGAATCGAGAATGACACACTCGATCGGGTCTCGGAGATCACGTCGTCGGTGCTCGGGAGCGAGCGCCTGGCCGGCTTCGCGACGCTCTCCGGTCCAACGTTCGCACTCGAGACGGCGCGCGGCGATCCGACGGCGGCTGTGATCGCCTCGGAGGATCTCGACTTCGCCCGCGATCTTCAGCGACTCCTGTCATGCGGAACGTTCCGGCTCTACAGCTCGACCGATGTCGTCGGCGTCGAGCTGTCCGGCTCGTTGAAGAACATCATCGCCATCGCCGCCGGCGTCGTAGAAGGACTCAGTCTGGGCATGAACACGAATGCCGCGCTGGTCACGCGCGGTCTTCACGAGATCA
This sequence comes from Thermoanaerobaculia bacterium, assembly GCA_035632455.1. Classification (GTDB taxonomy): domain Bacteria; phylum Acidobacteriota; class Thermoanaerobaculia; order Gp7-AA8; family Gp7-AA8; genus DASQGS01. The sequence goes on from DASQGS010000354.1 coordinate 3,207, forward strand.
CGCGCCTCGGACTCGCGCTCGGCGGCAAGCTCGAGACCTTCGCCGGCCTCGCCGGCATGGGCGACTTGGTCCTGACGTGCACAGGCTCGCTCTCGCGCAATCGCACGCTTGGCACAGCGCTCGGAAAAGGGAAGAAGCTCGACGCCATCCTCGCAGAGACCCGCACCGTGGCCGAGGGCGTCAAGACCTCGAGATCGGTGAGGGATCTCTCCGAACGCCATCGCATCGAGATGCCGATCTCCACCGAGATGTATCGCCTCCTCTACGAGAACGAGTCACCCCAGAACGCTATCCACCGGCTTATGTCGCGGTCGTTGAAGCCTGAGGGGATGGGTTAAGGCGCCGCGGAACGCGGCAGTCTCGCGGACTGCCGATCGGACCAATCGGTCCCATCTGTCCCATCCGTCCCATTCGTCCTATCTACCCGCGACGATCTCGTCCGGCCGCGGCCGCGGCAGCCGTGCTGTGAAGAGCAGCGGCAGCGCGTAACAAAGCACGATTACGCTTGGCTTCGACACTCCGGCATACAGCAGGTACGACATCGGCGCGAAGAGGGCGAGCATGAGCCACATCTCGCCGCCGGATACGAAAGCGATCGGCACCAGCGTGATCCAATACCAGGGATGGATCGCCGGCGAGCAGATCAGAAGCGCGCCGATCGCGCCTGTGGTTCGCATGGGGAGCGTAGCCGCCCGTCGGGTCATGATCGCGATGACCGCAATTGCAACAGCGGCTAACGCGGCTCGCGCCAGGAAATCGGGATAAAGCAATCCATACACCGCGCGCGACACCGGCTCGAGGTGCAGCGGGTCCTTGATCGACGTCCAGAGCGATTTGAGAGCGGGAGCGATGCCGAACCCGTCGATCGTCGCGAGCACAGCCTCATAAATCGGCGAGTTGAAGATCCATCGCGTCGCGTAATCGTGAAAGCCGGGCATCAGCGGACCGGCGAGAACGAATGCGATGGCTGGCAGAATCAGAACGATTGCGAAGATGAGCGCGTAGCGCCAGCGCCGGGATGCGGCGATCAACATCGCGGGAAAGGCCGCGATCGGAATCAGCTTGATTCCAGCCGCAATTGCGAGCGTCGTCGCGCTTCGTGCCTCGCTCTTCGCCAAATTGCTCCAAGCCAGTAATAGCAGAAGTGCCGCGATGAGCTCGATGTGTCCGCTCCACGAGCATTCGATGAGCAGCGGTGGGAAGGTCGCATAAGCGAGGACAACGCGTCGCGGAACATGCCGAATCAGGAGAAATATCAGAGCCAGATCGGCGGCGAGCAGTAGCAATCGCCAGGAGACGAGGCCGGCTCCTGCGAGGCCCAAGGCGCCGAACAGAATCTCGGCGTGCGGCGGATAGATCGTCGGGATCTCGGGATGGTTGATCAGCGTGTGCCAGGGCGGGCGCAGCGCGAAGAGCGTCCGATCGTCCGGCGCGTGAGCATACGGGTTGATCCCGCTTGCGAACACCCTGCCGTCCCAGAGATAGCGGTAGACGTCGGTCGAGAGCGTCGCCGGCTGCGCGACGAAGGCGAGGCGCAGAAGCGCGGCAATGACAACGATCGCCGGCGCGGGGAGCGCCGCCGGAACCCGTCGCAGCCGGAGCCAGGCCGCGGCCGCGATGGCGTAGGTCGCGACAAAGGCGCGCAGACCGAATGCTTCCAGAACGAACGGCGCGGACGCCACCGCCGCGGAGAGTACAATCAGCGGCGCCAGAAGGCTTCCCATTCCCGCATGAGCCGCTTCGACGTTGCCGTCCTGACGCTTTACTACCTCACGCTCGGAAGCCTCGCGATCTATAGCGTGCACCGGCTGTATCTTGTCAGATTGCGGCGGAAGTTCACAGGCGCGCTTGAGAGCTCTGCGGCCGTTGATGTCGCGCAGATTCGATGGCCGGCAATGACCGTGCAGCTTCCCCTCTTCAACGAGCCGAATGTCGCCGGACGCCTCATCGATGCCGTGGCCGCGATCGAGTACCCCGGCACGATGGATATTCAGGTCCTCGACGACTCGACCGATGAGACCAGCGCGATCGTGGCAGAGCGCGTCGCGGCTTGGCGAGCTCGCGGCACGCGCATCGAGCACATCCGACGCACGTCACGCGCCGGCTACAAAGCGGGCGCATTGGCTCATGGCATGGCGTTGAGCGGGAGCGAGCTTTTCGCGGTCTTCGACGCCGACTTCGTTCCGCCTTCCGATATCTTCCGGGCGATGGTTCCTCGATTCGCCGATGCTGGCGTCGGGATGGTGCAGGCTCGCTGGGGGCACTTGAATCGCAGCCGAACGCTTTTGACTCGCGTGCAGGCAATCTTCCTGGACGGCCATTTCGCCGTGGAGTCGGCAGGGCGTTTCCTGAGCGGACGTTTCTTCAATTTCAACGGCACGGCCGGGATCTGGCGCCGCCAGGCGATCGAGGATGCGGGTGGCTGGTCGGCGTCGACGCTCACCGAGGATCTCGATCTCTCGTATCGCGCCCAGCTCGCCGGATGGAAGTTCGTCTTTCTCCCGTCGATCGAGGTGCCTGCGGAGCTTCCGGCAACGCTGAGCGGTTTTCAGGAGCAGCAGCATCGCTGGGCCAAGGGCTCGATCCAGACGGCGCGCAAGATCCTTCCGCGTCTCCTCGCGGGCGACCTGCCGCTCCGCATCAAAATCGAGGCATTCTTCCATCTGACCAACAACGCCGCGTACCTGCTCACGCTTCTGGTTGCGCTGCTGATGGTGCCGGCGATTGTGATTCGCCAGCGGCTCGGGCTCACATGGTCGCTCCTCGTCGACCTCGCGCTCTTTCTCGCCTCGACGGTCTCAGTGCTGCTGTTCTATGTCGAGGGGCAGCGGCTGGCTGGACGACGCACCCCGACGCCGCGCGAGCTGCTCACGGTTCTGCCGGTCGGGATCGCGATGTCGATTCCGAACGCCGCCGCGGTCATCGAGGGCTTATTCGAGACCGGCGGGCACTTTCGCCGCACGCCGAAACGCGGCGCGGCGGCGAGCGAGCCGTACGACAGGCCACCGCGCCTCCCGCTCGGAGAGATGCTGATGGCGGCGTTCTTCATCGCGGCCACCGGATCGTTCATCGCGGCGCGTCAATGGATGTCGATCCCGTTCCTCACGCTGTTCCTGAGCGGCTATGCATTGGGGACGGTCAAGGCGCTGCGGGAGCGGCTGCGATTTCGGCACGCCAGATGATGCCGTCATCCTGATCCGCGTAGACGGCGAAGGATCTCAAGATGGCGGAGTCTGTGTTTGAAGATGAGATCTCACGCGGAGACGCGTAGAGCGGAGCAACATGGATTGCCGTTCTCCGCGAGCTCCGCGTCTCCGCGTGAACCCTCAGGATGACGGATGGCCTTCCTCAGATTCCCTCGAAGGCGTTCTCGAGATCGCCGAAGAGATCCTCGATGTCCTCGATGCCGACGGAGATGCGGACCAATCCCGGCGTGATACCGAGGCGCTTGCGATCCTCCACCGGCACCGAGGCGTGGGTCATGGTCTCCGGATGCGAGATCAGCGTCTCCACGCCGCCGAGCGACTCAGCGAGCGAGCAGAGGCGGACGCGGTTCAGGAACGCCGCGGCGTTGTCCTTCGACCCGAGCTCGAACGAGATCATCGAGCCGAAGCCGTTCATCTGTCGCTTCGCGAGCTCGTGCTGGGGATGGTCCGCTAGCCCGGGGTAGTAGACCCTCTTCACCTTCGGGTGATGGCTGAGGTAGCTGGCCATGGCCATGCCGTTCTCCTCATGCCGCTTCATGCGCACGGCCAGCGTCTTGATGCCTCGAAGGACGAGCCATGAATCGAACGGCGAGAGAATCGCCCCGACTGCGTTCTGCAGGAATCCGATCCGTTCGCCGAGCTCGTCGGAAGTCGAGATCACCGCGCCGCCGACAGAGTCGGAGTGGCCGTTGAGAAACTTGGTCGTGGAGTGGACGACGATGTCGGCGCCGAGCTCGATGGGCCGCTGCAGGTAGGGCGAGCAGAAGGTGTTGTCGACGACGACCAGGATGTCCTGCCTGTGGGCCAGATCGGCGCAGGCGGCGAGGTCGGTCAGCGTCATCATCGGATTCGTCGGCGTCTCCAGGAACAGCACCTTGGTGTTCGCTTTGATCGCCGCGCGGATCGAGTCGATCCTCGAGGTATCGACGTACGAGAACTCCAGCCCGAACCTCTCCAGCACGCGGCTGAAGAGCCGGTATGAGCCGCCGTACATGTTCTCGGCGGCGACGACGTGATCGCCCTTGCTGAGCAGGCGAAAGACGACGTCGATCGCGGACATCCCGGAGGCGAAGCAATGCCCGTGCTTGCCCCGCTCGAGAGCCGCCAGATTCTCTTCCAGGGCCGAGCGGGTGGGATTTCCGGTGCGGGCATACTCGTAGCCTTTGTGCTCGCCGAGGCGTGGCTGGACGTAGGTCGAGGTCTGGAAGATCGGGACGGTGACCGCGCCGGTGGCGCTTTCCGGCTCCTGGCCGGCGTGGATGCAATCCGTGGAGAATCCCATGAGATCAGCTCGTTTCGGTATTGAGTTTGTCGTGCTGAGAATCACACCATGATTAATGGTCGCAATTCGGCTGCGTATTCAGTGTTAAATAAATAGCACCGATAATTGGCGTGAAATTTACGTTGCTTTATGAGCTTGAATTTTCGGGCGCTTTCTTCTTCCATTTAGAGAAGATCCCCTTGGACATGTAGCGCTCCGCGGCGTCGGGGATGATCGTGACCACGCGCTTGCCCGCGCCCAGCCTGCCCGCGACCTGGAGCGCTGCGGCGACGTTGGCCCCGGAGGATGATCCGCCCAGGACGCCCTCCTCGGCCGCCAGGCGCGCGACCATGGCGAAGGCCTCCTCGTCGTCCACCATGATGATCTGGTCCGCCAGCGACATGTCCAGGACCGGCGGAATGAATGACGAGCCGATGCCCTCGACGTCGTGCGGGCCCACGGTGCCGCCGCCGAGTACCGAGCCCTGGGGCTCGACGATCACGGCCCAGAGCCTGGGGTTCTTCTCCTTGAGAAATCGCGCGACGCCAGTGAACGTCCCGCCGCTGCCCGAGCCGGCGACGAATCCGTCGACCCGGCCCTCCATCTGCTCCCAGATCTCCGGCCCTGTGGTCTCGTAGTGGGCGTCGCTGTTGAATCGATTCCGGAACTGCTGCGGGACATAGGAGCCCGCGATCCCGGCGGCGAGCTCCTCGGCCTTCTCGATCGCGCCCTTGATGCCATCCGCGCCCGGCGTGAGGACAACTTCGCCGCCCAGGGCGCGCATGATCTCCTGCTTTTCCATCGAGAAGTTGTCCGGGACGCAGAGGATGACCCGGTAGCCCATGCGCGTGCCCGCGAGAGCCAGGCCGATGCCGGTATTGCCCGCCGTCGGCTCGATGATCGTGCCTCCCGGTTTCAAGAATCCCGCCTGCTCGGCGCGAGAGATCATCCCCATTCCCAGTCTGTCTTTGACCGAGAAGCCGGGATTGAGCAGCTCGAGCTTGGCGAAGATCCCGGCGCCGCCTGCTGGTGGGATGCTGTTCAGCCGGAGCATCGGCGTGTTGCCGACGAGATCGAGGACCGAGGACACCACTTTTTCGAGGGGACGTGCCAAAGCGGGACGGATTCTAGGAAGGTGGAGGGCAGGCGTCAAGGACGAGAGGTTGGGTAGCTGGGAATCGTCAGAGAGAGAAATGGCGGGTCGGAACCAGGACCCGCCATTCGATCAGGTGTTCGGTGAGTGTGTTTGCGCTATGCCCAGGAGTTCTGGCGCGGCTGCGAACGGCGCTGGTTGTAGCATTCGCGGCAGTAAACTGGCTTGCCGCTGACCGGGGTGAACGGCACCTCGGTGGTAACGCCGCAACTGTCGCACGTGACGCTGACCATCGAACGCTCGCGGCCGCCGCCATTGCCGTCGCGCGCGACCTTCCGCTTGTCGCGGCAGTTCTTGCAGCGTTTCGGCTCGTTCGTGAAACCGCGCTCCGCGTAGAAGGCCTGCTCGTTGCGGCTGAAGATAAAATCGCCGCCGCAATCCGCGCACTGAAGGGTCTTGTCGTTGAAGGTATCCATGGACCTATGATCTCCTAAAGTTGTTCCGTTGAATCTGTGCCGCAGCGCAAACACGGGCGGGGTGCCGCGACCACGTCCCCGCGTGGGGTTAGAACCGAACCTGTACTGATCGCCCCCCTTCTGAACGAATGCAAAAAAGGCCTCTGAACACGCGCTGGTTCCAGAGGCTCTCGATTGTCTCGTTGAGCTTGTGTTTTAGCATAGTTGAATAGTGAAGGCAACGAAGGAACGGGTTCCTCAAAATAAGACTGTCAAGGTGTTGACCTTCATGACGAGCCATCCCATTCGCATCGGACCTGCCGGCTGGAGCTACAAAGACTGGGAGGGAATCGTTTATCCGCCCCATGGCTCCAGGTTCGATCCCCTCGCTTATCTCTCGGGCTTCTTCGACACGATCGAGATCAATTCGCCCTTCTACCACATTCCGCCGCCGGGGCATTCGAAGAGTTGGGTCCGTCGAGTCAGCGGAAACCCAGCGTTCCGATTCACAACGAAGGTGTACCGCGGTTTCACGCATGAGGACCCCATGCCTCCTGACGCGGACGTCGATGCATTTCGCAACTATCTCGACCCGCTGGCCGAGGGCGGGCGGCTCGGTGCCCTCCTCCTCCAGTTTCCCTGGAGCTTCAAGAACGGTCCTGAGGCGACGGCGCGAGCGGAGCGGCTGTTCGAGCTCTTTCGTGACTATCCGCTGGCCCTGGAAGTCCGCCATTCCTCGTTTCAGACGGCGGAGTTCGTGCAGTTTCTTCGCGAACGGAACATCGCGTTCGTGAACATCGACCAGCCGCTGTTTCACGAGTCGGTCAAGCCATCGGCCGAGGTTACGGGCCCGGTCGCGTACGTCCGGCTGCATGGGCGGAACTACGAGAAGTGGTTTGCTCACGCCGAATCGTGGGAGCGGTACAACTACCTCTACTCGAAGGAGGAACTGCGCCCATGGGCGGAGCGCGCCCGGATGATGGCGAATGAGAAGGACGTGTACGTGATCACGAACAATCACTTCCGCGGTCAGGCTATCGTGAACGCTGGCGATCTCGAGGAGGAGTTGGGCCTCGACGCGACGCTACCACCGCAACTCGGCCTGACCTATCCGCGGTAGCGCGCGGCCGTCATCGCGCTCGAGATGCGCTATTTCTTCCAGCGAAGGATCGGCTGCCGTGCGGCCCGCGCTTCGTCGAGACGGCGGACCGGGGTCGTGTGCGGCGCCGAGCGCACCAGTTCCGGCCGCTCCTCGCACTCGCGGGCGATGGCCAGCATGGCGTCGCAGAAAGCGTCGAGCTCCTCCTTCGGCTCGCTCTCCGTCGGCTCGATCATCAATGCGCCGGAGACGATCAGCGGGAAGTAGATCGTCGGCGGATGGAAGCCGTAGTCCATGAGCCGCTTGGCGATGTCGAGGGTCGCGACGTGCTGGGCGGTCTGGTACTTGTCGTCAAACACGACCTCGTGCAGCGACGGTGCATCGTAGGGCAGGTGGTATGCAGCCTTGAGGCGGGCGCGAATGTAGCTGGCGTTGAGTACCGCGAGCTGCGCGATCCGGCGCATGCCGTTCGGCCCCATCGACCGCATGTACGTGAGAGCGCGGACAAGCACGCCGAAGTTGCCATTGAATGCGCGGACTCGCCCGATTGAATCGGGATGGTCGTCGTCGAGATAAAACCCTCCATCGGCATTGCGCTCGACGGTTGGTGTCGGAACGAACGGGATGAGCTGTTCCGATACGCCGACCGGGCCGGCTCCGGGTCCTCCTCCGCCGTGCGGCGTGGAGAAGGTCTTGTGCAGGTTCGCGTGGATGACATCGATGCCCATGTCGCCCGGCCGGGCAATGCCGACGAAGGCGTTCAGATTCGCGCCGTCGCAGTAGAGGTACGCACCCTTTCGATGAAGGATGTCCGCGATCTTCACGATCTGATCCTCGAACACACCGAGCGTGTTCGGCACCGTGATCATCAGGGCGGCGACGTCTTCGGTGACTTCCCGTTCCAGAAGATCGAGGTCGAGCGTGCCTCGGTTGTTCGACTTCAGCTCCCGGATCGTGTAGCCCGCAAAGTGCGCGGAGGCAGGGTTCGTGCCGTGAGCGGAATCGGGGATGAGGATGTGCTTGCGGGCATTCCCGCCGCTGGCCAGCGCCTTATGGACCATCATGATGCCGGTGAGCTCGCCATGAGCTCCGGCAACCGGTTGCAGGGTGACCCGCGGCATGCCGAGAATCTCTTTGAGCGTCTGCTCCAGCCACCAGAGCAACTCCAGGTTTCCTTGCACTTGATGGTCTGGTTGCATGGGATGCGACAGCGCGAAGCCGGGCACGCGCGCGAGCTCCTCGTTCAAGCGCGGGTTGTGCTTCATGGTGCACGATCCGAGCGGATAGAGGCCGGCGTCGATGGATACGTTCAATTTCGAGAGGCGCGTGAAGTGGCGGATGACGTCGACCTCGGAGACTTCGACCTCGCCGGCAATCTCGTCACGCCGTATCGACCCGGGTAGCAGCGATTCGAGCGGCTGCTCGGGAACGTCCAGCACCGGAAGGCGGTAACCGCGGCGGCCACGCCGCGACCGTTCGAAGATCAACTCTCCGCCGGTGCCATGCTTCCTGGTCTGCGCGCCGGCGAGCGCTTCGGTCTGTTCGATGGTCGTGGTCATCGGCGTCCTCCCCCGACAGCCTCGCCGAGCGCGGAGACATAACGGTCGATGTGCTCGCGCGTGTGGAGCTCGGTGAC
>DASQGS010000355.1:0-13138 GCA_035632455.1 Thermoanaerobaculia bacterium
ACACGCTCGGCAATAAGACTCGAAAACGCGCTCACTCCGACAGCAGCGTCGAGTGGGAATATCGCGACACGCCGTCGTCAACACTCAGCAAGTCCGCGCTGTCTTTCACATTCGACATCGGTTGTGAATACGGCGGCGGCGTGAGCTGCACCGGCGGAAGCGCGACGAAGCCGTCGCAGTACTTCACCGGCTTCATGCTCTACAACCGCTGGTGGTTCAACCACGACAAGTACGCTGTCACTCTTGGCGGCGGCGCGATCAATAACCCCGGGCGCTACCTCGTGCTCGTCCCGCCGATCAATGGCGCCACAGCAGCATCGGGCACACCCTACTTCACGGCGAACCCCGGCGATCCGTACCGGGCTTGGGACGCGTCGGCGACCTTCGACTGGATGCCGACGGAGAATGTCACATTCCGCTACGAGCTGAATCACCGCGCAGCCAATGTCCCGTATTGGGCGGGACCGGGCGGCGTCACGCCCCCTGGCGGCAACACAGGCTCTCCGGGTTCGTTGGTCGACGGCTTTACACCTGACCTTCGAAAAGCGGAGAACCGGTTCACGGTCGCGCTGCTCGTAAAGTTCTGAGTCAAAGAGCCATTGTGCGAAGGAGATATCTCTAATGCTCGACATTCTGTTCGTTCTGATCACGCTCGTATTCTTTGCGCTCGCCATCGCGTACACACACGCCTGCGACCGCATCTGAGGAGCCGCCGATGACATTCGAAACCATTGTCGGACTCGTTCTCGCGGTGGCAGGGCTCGTTTATCTGCTCTATGCCTTGCTGCGGGCCGAGAAGCTGTGAGGAGTTCATGACCACGATGCTGATTCTGAAACTCGCAGTCTATTTCGCCCTGATCGTGGCGGTCACGAAGCCGCTCGGTCTCTACATGAGACGTGTCCACTCGGGAGAGAAGACATTTCTCGACCCGATCATGCGGCCTATCGAGAGGCTGATCTATCGCCTCGGCGGCGTTGATGCGGCACAAGAGCACGACTGGAAAGCGTATACGATCGCCATGCTGGTCTTCAATGCTGCCGGCCTGTTCCTGACGTACGCGATTCTGCGCTTTCAACACCTTCTCCCATTGAATCCGGATCACCTCAAAGCGGTCGCTCCCGACCTGGCCTGGAACACCGCGGTCTCGTTCACCACGAACACAAACTGGCAGGCGTACAGCGGCGAGAGCACGATGTCGCATCTGTCGCAGATGGTCGCGCTGACCTTTCACAACTTCGCTTCGGCCGCGACCGGTATGGCCCTCGCCATCGCGCTCGTCCGAGGCATTGCCCGCAACAGCGCCAAGACCATCGGCAACTTCTGGGTGGACCTCGTTCGCTCGACGCTCTGGATTCTCTTGCCGATCTCCTTCGTCGCCGCGATCGTCTTCATGTCACAGGGCGTCGTGCAGAACTTTCGGAGCACGCGGCAGGCAACCACGATCGACGGGAAGATGCAGACGATCGCTCAAGGACCCGTGGCTTCACAAGAGGCGATCAAAGAGCTTGGCACCAACGGCGGCGGGTTCTTCAACGCAAATTCCGCTCACCCTTATGAAAATCCGACGCCGTTTACAAACCTTTTGCAGATGTTCCTGATTCTCTGCATCGGCGCCGGCCTAACATACACGCTTGGATCGATGACCGGCAAACAGCGCCACGGCTGGGCCGTCTTCTGGGCAATGTCGATTTTGTTTCTGATCATGGGAGTGATCGTCATCGGTGCCGAGCAGTCAGGGAATCCCATTCACCAGAGGATGGGCATTCCGGTCGCCGCCGGCAACATGGAGGGCAAGGAGGTCCGCTTCGGGATCGGCGACTCGTCATTGTTCGCGAACGCAACCACTGCGGCCTCATGCGGCGCGGTCAACTCCATGCACGAGTCGTCCACACCGTTGGGCGGTTTCGTCCCTCTGCTGAACATCATGTTCGGCGAGATCATCTATGGCGGCGTCGGCGCCGGTCTATACGGGGTCATCCTTTTCGTCGTCTTATCGGTCTTCATCGCAGGCCTGATGGTGGGCCGGACGCCTGAGTATCTCGGCAAGCGCATTGAGGCACACGACGTTAAGCTGGCGATGCTGGCGGTGCTGATTCTCGCGTTCTGCATCCTCGTCGGTGCCGCTGTAGGCGTAACGACGAAGATGGGAACGTCGAGCCTTGCCAACTACGGACCTCACGGGCTGACGGAGATCACATACGCGTTCACGAGTGCTACAGGCAACAACGGCAGCGCCTTTGCCGGTCTGAACGCGAACACCACGTTCTACAACGTCAGCCTTGGGATCGCCATGCTGTTCGGTCGCTTCCTGATGATCATTCCGCTGATGGGCATTGCGGGGTCGCTGGCCGGGAAGAAGAAGATCGCCGAGTCTGCAGGCACGTTCCCGGTCGACGGCCCGATCTTCACGTTCCTGCTCGTGTCGGTGATCGTCATTGTGGGCGCATTGACGTATTTCCCGGTGCTGTCCCTTGGACCATTCGTCGAGCATTTCCTGATGAACGCCGGGAAGCTGTTCTGAGGATGAATCATGTCTAGAAAAGAACTGTCATTGTTCAATCCGGCGATCCTTCGCCGCGCCGTGCGGGACTCCTTTGCAAAGCTCAGCCCCGCAAAAATGTACAAGAATCCGGTCATGTTTCTGGTCGAGGTTGGCGCGCTGTTGACGACGATCCTCCTGATTCCAGGTTTCACAAAACATGTCGACTATCTTTTCCAGGTTCAGATCACATTGTGGCTATGGGCCACGGTGCTGTTCGCGAACTTCGCCGAGGCCGTGGCCGAAGGGCGGGGCAAAGCGCAGGCCGAGGCCTTGCGTAAGACGAAGACGGAATCGGTCGCTCGCAGACTCACGGCGAGCGGCGAGGAGCGTGTACAAGCCTCGCTGCTTCGCAAAGGCGACCGGGTCGTCGTCGAGGCGAACGAGATCATCCCCGGCGACGGCACAGTGATCGAGGGCATCGCCTCGGTCAACGAAGCCGCCATCACAGGCGAGTCGGCGCCCGTTATTCGCGAAGCTGGCGGCGATCGCTCCGCCGTCACCGGCGGCACGACGGTATTGTCCGACCGCATCGTCGTAGAAGTCACCTCCGAGCCTGGACAGACATTTCTCGACCGCATGATCCGCCTGGTGGAAGGCGCCGAGCGGCAGAAGACGCCGAATGAGATCGCGCTCGATATCCTCTTATCGGGCCTGACAATCGTATTTTTGCTTGCGACCGTTACGCTCAAGCCTTTCGCGCTCTACTCCGGGAGCGACGTCACGGTGACGGTCCTGATCGCGCTGCTGGTCTGCCTGATTCCGACCACCATCGGCGCGCTGCTCTCGGCGATCGGTATCGCGGGAATGGACCGCGTGCTCAAGCACAACATCCTGGCCATGTCGGGGCGCGCGGTCGAGGCGGCCGGGGACGTGAACGTGCTGCTGCTCGACAAGACCGGCACGATCACGCTCGGCAACCGCCAGGCTACCGAGTTCATCCCCGCGCCCGGCGTGACACCTGAGGAGCTTGCGCAAGCCGCGCAGTTGTCATCGCTGGCCGACGAGACACCCGAGGGACGCTCGATCGTGGTGCTGGCGAAGGAGCAGTTCGGACTGCGCGGCCGCGAGCTTCGCGAGCTCGGCGCGCACACGGTCGTTCCTTTCACCGCGAAGACCCGCATGTCGGGGCTCGATTTCGAGGGCGGCCGGACGATTCGCAAAGGCGCGACCGACGCTGTCGACGCATTCGTGCGATCGATCGGAGGTCAGTTTCCGGACGCTGTGCGCCAGGATGTCGCCCGCATTTCAAGCGAAGGCGGAACGCCGTTGGTTGTCACCGACGCTAAGCAGGTGATGGGAACGATCTATCTCAAAGACATCGTCAAGGGCGGCATGAAAGAGCGCTTCGACCGGCTGCGCATGATGGGCATTCGCACGGTGATGATCACCGGAGACAATCCGCTGACGGCGGCGTTTATCGCTCGGGAAGCGGGCGTGGACGACTTTCTCGCCGAGGCCACGCCCGAGGACAAGCTCGCGCTGATCAGAAAAGAGCAGAGCAAGGGCAACCTCGTGGCCATGACCGGCGATGGCACGAACGACGCACCGGCTCTGGCCCAGGCTGACGTGGGGATGGCCATGAATACCGGCACTCAGGCGGCAAAAGAGGCCGGCAACATGGTCGACCTCGATTCCAATCCGACGAAGCTGATCGAGACAGTCGAGATCGGCAAGCAGCTCCTGATGACCCGCGGCGCGTTGACGACGTTCTCGATCGCCAACGACGTCGCCAAGTACTTCGCCATCATTCCGGCGCTGTTCCTGGTGACATTCCCGGAATTGCAGGCGCTCAACATCATGCGGCTGGCCACGCCGCAGAGCGCGATCTTGTCCGCGGTTGTATTCAACGCCTTGATCATCGTCGCCCTGATTCCGCTCGCGCTGCGCGGCGTTCGATATCGCCCGCTCGGTGCCGGACGCATTCTGCGGCGCAATCTGCTTCTGTATGGCGCGGGAGGGGTGATCATCCCGTTCATCGGCATCAAGGTCCTCGATGTTCTGCTGCACGTGCTGCATTTGGCCTAGGCGCCACGGGCGCCGGCGCTTGTTGCCAGAGGCTCCGCCACCAGTGTCGTCTGAACAAAATCTCTCGTGCAGTCTTAGGAGTCCATCATGAAAGAGCACATCGCACCGGCAATTCGACTCACGATCGTTCTTGCGATCCTCCTCTGCGGCGTCTATCCCGCGGCCGTGTGGGCCATCGGTCAGCTCGCGTTCCGGCATCAGGCGAACGGCTCGCTGATCGTGCGCGACGGCAAGGTTGTAGGCTCCGAGCTGATCGGCCAGCAGTTCACCTCGGCGCGCTACTTCCATTCCCGTCCCTCGGCAGCCGGCGACGGCTATGACGCCACCAATTCCTCCGGATCGAATCTCGGGCCGACGTCGAAGAAGCTCGCCGATCAGATCGCCGAGAACATCGCGGCGCTCGAGAAGGAAGGAATCGCTCGCCCCGTCCCGGCCGACGCGGTCACGGCCTCGGGCTCCGGCCTCGATCCGCATATCTCTCCGGAGTACGCGCGGGCCCAGGCACCTCGTGTGGCGAAGGCGAATGGCATGGCAATCGCGAAGATCATGCAGATGATCAATGCGCGAACCGAGGGACGATTCGTCGGAATTTTCGGCGAGCCGCGCGTCAACGTGCTTCTGCTTAATCTCGATTTGTTCGACGCGGCGCGCAGTCGCAAGGCAGCACACTGACCGCGGTGATTCGTCGGACCGATCAGATGGTTCGGACCGATCGCTCAAGATCGTCGCATCCGCCGCGCAGGCTAGAATGAGCCCGACCCCACCATGCCCGCACGAACCGAGAAACGACGCGCCGATCCGGAGAGCTTCCTGCGGCTGGCCCGCAGCGCCGGTCGCCGCGGAAAGCTGAAGGTTTACCTCGGCATGGCCGCCGGCGTCGGCAAGACGTTCCGGATGCTCGACGATGCCCACGCCATGCGGCGGCAAAGCATAGACATCGTGATCGGGCTGATCGAGACGCACGGCCGCGCTGAGACCGCAGCCCGCATCGGCGATCTCGAGACCGTGCCGCGCCGCGCGATCGAGTACCGCGGCGTGACCATCGAAGAGATGGACCTCGATGCCATCCTCGCTCGCAAACCGGACATCGTCGTGGTGGATGAGCTGCCGCACACGAACGCGCCGGGATCACGCCATGAGAAGCGCTGGCAGGACGTCGAAGCCATCCTCGATGCGGGCATCGGCGTGATGACCGCGCTGAACGTCCAGCATCTCGAAGGCGTTCAGGACGTCGTCCGTTCCGCGACCGGCATCGACATCCGCGAGCTTGTTCCTGATCGCATCGTCGGCGAGGCCGATTCCGTCGTGGTCATCGATCTCCCGGTTCCCGATCTCCAGGAGCGGCTGCGCCAGGGAAAGATCTATCCGCCGGAACAGGCCCAGCGCGCGCTCGAGAACTTTTTCAAGGCGGAGATGCTGGCTCGCCTCCGCGAGCTGGCACTGCTGCAAACCGCCGACTACTCCGGCCGAGACAGTGCCTCGGTCAAAGTCGAGACCGGCACCGCCGCGCGCATCGCGGTGGCACTGCCGTTCGATCCGACCATCGCCCGCTCACTCATCCTACGCGGCTCGCGTCTGGCCGGCCGGATGAACATGCGCTGGTTCGCGCTGTACGTGCGTCGCCGCCGCGACCATCCGGAGCATATGACCGCGACGGAGCATCGTCAGCTCACGGACAACGTGCAGCTCGCCATGTCCCTCGGTGCGAGCGTGGTATTCAAGGAATCGGAGGATGTCGTGGCGACGATTCTCGACTTCGTGCACACCGAAGGGATCTCCGTTCTCGTGGTCGGCCGCCCATCACGCCGCGGCCTCATCGCCCGCGTCATGCCGGGAATCGTGCAACGGCTTCAGGAATCGGCCGAGGGCTTCGACGTGCTCGTCGCGGACCATGGACGGGAGTGAGGAGCATCTGAAGACGGCAGAGTCCCCCGCCGGCGGGCGCTGTCCGCAAAAACCGACGTCCAGCTAACCGCGTGTTAATGCTCCGGACGTACAGTGTCCGAGGCGCGGTCGACCGCGTGATCGTCATGCGGAAACGAGCATCGCGCCAAAACTGTTATTCTTTCGATTCGAGCTGGAATGTCTGAGAACATCGTCCCTCTGGTCTTCATCTTCGTGATGAGCGGCCTGACCTCATTCTTCAGCACGAGGTTCGTGAAACGTCTGGCGGAGCGGCTGGGCGCGATCGACCGCCCGGACGACCGCAAGTTTCATCGCGAAGACACGCCTCGCCTCGGCGGGCTGGCCATCATCGCCGGCTTCGCGTTTCCGCTCACGCTCATCCCCATCAGTAAACATGCGGCGCAACTCGTTTCGAAGAACCTCGCCTACCTTTTCGCCGTCCTCGCCGCAGGTTGCCTGATGATCGCCCTCGGCGTTTACGACGATCTCGTCGGCTCGAACGCCACGAAGAAATTCTCGGTCCAGGGCGCCGCGGCGCTGATCCTGGTCGCCTTCGGTTTCTCGTTCCGATCCATTTCCGTGGGAGGTTGGGTTCTCGATCTCGGCGTTCTCGGCGTCGCGGCCTCGATCGTCTGGATCGTCGGTGTGATCAACGCCTTCAACTTCATCGACGGAATCGACTCGCTGGCCACGGTCGTGGCCCTGACGATCGCCGTCGCGTTCATGATCATCGCCGTTCTGCGGCACGACATCTTCTCGCTGGTCATCATGACCGCGCTGGCCGGATCGCTTGCCGGCTTTTATCCCTGGAACAAACCGCCGGCGAAGATCTTCATGGGCGATACCGGAAGCCTCTTCATCGGCCTGCTTCTGGCCGCCTGCTCGATCGCGCGGCCGGCGAAGTCTCCGGTGGCATTGATCATCGGCGGTCCGATCCTGGCGCTGGCCCTTCCCGTGATCGACACGCTCATCGTGATGAAGCAACGCTTCGGCGGCCCGACGGCGACACTCGGCGCGCGGATCACGCGGATGTTCAATGCCGACCGGCGCCACATGCATCACATCCTCGTGGCCAAGTATGGAAGCGACGGCAAGGCGGTCCTCTCGATCTGGGCACTGACGCTCGTGTTCGGCGTGGCGGCGGTGCTGACGGCGATCGAGGAGCTGAAGTTGTACGGCTACTTCTGCGCCATCGCCGGCTTGCTGACCATGCTCCTCCTGCGCTACGGCCGTTCTCCGTCGGACGCGGCGGCCGGCCCTAACGGGGATGCGGCGAAGGCGCCGCCGGAGCAAGCCGTTTCCGCGCAGGGACACTGAGGCCATGTGCGGGATCACGGCGATTTTTGCCTACCGCCTCGACGCACCTCCCGTCGCTCGTGAGGAACTCGAGGCGATCAGCGAAAGGATGCGGCTGCGCGGACCCGATGCCTCCGGCACGTGGTTCTCCGCGGACGGCAGGGTCGGACTCGGAAGCCGCCGTCTGGCGATCATTGACCTCTCCGCGGACGGCAACCAGCCGATGCTCGATACCGCCGGCGAGCTGGTCATCGTCTTCAACGGCGAGATCTACAACTACCGCGAGCTCCGCTCCCGGCTTGCGGCCGGCGGGGCAACGTTCCACTCCACCAGCGACACCGAGGTTTTGCTTCAGCTCTACCGCCGCGACGGCGAGCGCATGGTCGAGCTGCTTCGCGGAATGTTCGCCTTCGCCATCTGGGACAGGCGGACGCAGCGCATGTTCGTGGCCCGCGACCCCTACGGAATCAAGCCGCTGTACTACGCCGATGATGGGCACACCATTCGCCTGGCGTCGCAGGTCAAAGCACTTCTCGCCGGCGGCGCCGTCTCGCGCACACGCGACGTGGCCGGTGTCGCCGGTTTCTATCTCATGGGCAGCGTGCCCGAGCCGCTGACGATCTGCGAGTCCATCCGGGCGGTTGAAGCGGGGACCTCCTTCTTCGTCGATGCCGGCGGCCGAAGCGATCCGCGCCAGTACTATTCAGTCGCCGGCGTGTTTCGGAATGCCTTGACTCAGCAGGCTACGATCGGGCTCGTCGAAGCCGAGACCTGGATGCGCGAGTTCGTCGCCGAGTCGCTCCGGTATCATCTCGTCTCGGACGTCCCCGTGGGTGCGTTTCTCTCATCCGGGATCGACTCGTCCACGCTCGTTGCTCTCGCGATGTCGGTCCCCGGACAGGAGCCGCTCCGCACCGTTACGCTGTCGTTCGGCGAGTATCGCAATCTCGCTGACGACGAGGCTCCTCTCGCGAGAGAGTTCGCCAACAACATCGGGACGCAACATGTTACCCGGAACATCACGAGGAGCGAGTTCCTCGCGGATCTCCCCAAGCTGCTCGACGCCATGGACCAGCCTACCATCGACGGAGTCAATACCTATTTCGTCAGCAAAGCCGCGGCGGAGCAGGGCCTGAAGGTCGCCATCTCCGGCCTTGGCGGCGACGAGCTCTTCGGCAGCTATAGCTCATTTCATCGGCTCCCGCTGATGGTCGGCGCCCTCGATGCGCTCAAGCGCATCCCGTTCGGCCGGGGCATCGCCCTCGGCGCCCTGAAACTCCTCCGCGCTTGGGTGAGCGGCAACCCCAAGACCGAGGGCGTCTTGCGTTATGGAGGTACCTACGGCGGTGCCTATCTGCTCCAACGCGGACTCTATCTGCCGGAGGACCTGTCCGAGGTCATGGGCCTCGACGCTGCGAACGAAGGTCTCGACAGGCTTCAGATCATCGATCGCATCGCACGCATTCTCGAGCCCGATCCGAACACGCCGTTCGGGCGCGTGGCGACACTCGAGGCGTCGCTCTACATGCGCAACCAACTGCTGCGCGACACCGACTGGGCGAGCATGGCCCACTCCCTCGAAGTACGAACGCCTCTCGTTGACGCCTCGCTCCTCCGGCAGTTAGCGCCGACCCTGCTCAGCCGCCGCGCCGAAAGCAAGCAACTCTTCGCAATGAGCCCGCGGCCGCCCCTGCCTGATGCGCTCCGGCGCCGGAAGAAGACCGGATTCCTCGTTCCGCTCCGCGAATGGGCAGACCTCCCCTCGGATGGCGGATTGATCGTGGCCATGCGACGATGGGCTGAGACCGTGATCGAGCGAGCCATGCCGGCATGAAGGCTCTCCTCCTCTGTCCCGACGCGTACGGTGGGCATGGAGGCATCGCCTTGTTCAATCGCGAGCTGATCGCCGCCCTCGCCACTTGTCCCGGCATCAGCGAGGTCGTCGTCATCCCGCGCTTGATCGTGCGAGAGACGGAACCCATTCCGCCCGCCGTCACCTTTTGCCGCGAGGCCGCCGGAGGAAAGATCAGATTCATGAGGACGCTCAACCGGGTCCTCGGCGCTAAGAGCTTCGATCTCGTCATCTACGGTCACATCCACCTCCTGCCGGCGTCGCTCCTGGTGCAGACGCAGAGCGGGATGGCCTCTCTACTCATCACGCACGGCATCGAAGCGTGGAAAGCGCCGAAGAGTGTCGTCGCGCGCCACTTCATCAACAGCATGTCGGCGGTCGTCTCGGTCAGTAACCTCACTCGGGAGCGTTTTCTCGACTGGTCGAAGTTCCCCGGCAGAAGCTACGTCCTGCCCAACGCCGTGCGCCTTGAGGATTTCGGCATGCGGCCCCGAAATCCGGAGTTGACGCGACGGTACCGGCTGGAAGGAAAGCGCGTCCTTCTCACTCTGGGCCGCATCGTTGCCGCCGAGCGCTACAAGGGCTTCGACGAGGTCCTCGAGATCATGCCTGCGCTTCTTCGCGAGCATCGCGACATCGTCTACATGATCGGCGGCGACGGCAGCGACCGGCCGCGACTCGAGAAGAAAGCAGCGCGCCTCGGCGTCGCCGATCACGTTGTCTTCACCGGCCACATTCCTGAGAGCGAAAAGGCGGATCTCTACAATCTCGCGGACGTCTACGTGATGCCCAGCCGAGGCGAGGGCTTCGGGTTCGTCTTTCTCGAAGCGGCGGCGTGCGGCGTTCCTGTGATCGCCAGCAAGCACGACGGCGGTCGCGAGGCTCTCCTCGGCGGGCGCCTCGGGCTTCTCGTCGATCCTTCGAACCCAGCCGAGATCGAGGCCGCGATCAACGAGTCTCTCTTGCGACCGAAGCGGATCCATCCCGACCTCGAGCTCTTGAGCTTCCAAAGCTTCGAGCGCAACGTCCACGCCATCGTCAGGGAAATCCTCGGCACGGCCCAGCGAGCGTAGCAGTCCACGCAGCGATTCCCGTTTTCAGCGGCTCGTGCTTCAATTGCGGGACGCACATGAAGAAACAGAGCCCACCTGCCGCGGACAGCGAGGAGAAACCCGCGCGAAACACGCAGCCGGTCAGAATCTGGCTGACGCCCGCGCAGATCGCGTGGCTGAAGCCGAAAGGCCCCTCGGAGACGATCCGCGCGCTCCTCACCGAGGCCGTCAGCATGGAAAACCTCGCGAAGAGCCTGAAGGAGAAGCAGAAGGGGAAGAAGAAGTGAGTCGATCCGCGCGGTTGGCGAAGGTTGTGTGAGTGATCAGTGGTTCAGTGGTCAGCCGTGTCATCCTGAAGCCGGCGAAGCAAATGTGGCACAGACACTCTTGTCTGTGCCGCCACGACCCTTCCAAGAAGATCCTTCGCCGTCTACGCGGCTCTCAGGATGACGATGTCATCTCGCGCTCGTCCCGCTTCTGGATCAACTGCGCGATCACGCTCACGGCGATCTCATAAGGATGATTCGTCCCGATCTCGAGACCGATCGGGCAGTGAAACGCCTTCTGCATCTCCTCCGAAAGGCCGGCCGCGGCGACGTCGCGGCGCAGAACCGCGGCCTTCGAATCGCTGCCGATCACGCCGAGATAAGGAAACCGCCGAGTGCGCAGAATCTCCAGCAGAATCGGCCTGTCCGTCGTGTGCCCCATGGTCATCAACACGACGAACGCATCGTCGGGCAGCGTGCTCACGAGCGACGGCATGTCCTCTGCGAGAATCGCGGTAAGCTTCGGCGACTTCGGCAGCTTCGCCAGCCAATCCTTGCGCGGATCGATGCAGGTGATCTGAGCATCGAAGTGCACGAGAAGCGTGGTCAGAGCGTTCGCGACGTGGCCGGCGCCGAAGATGACGATCTTCCATCGCCCGGCGTTGAAAGCCTCGAAGTAGAGCTTCACCACGCCGCCGCACGTCATTCCGACGTCCTTGTTCAGGCTCCACGAGACGAACATGGTGTTGGCCGCGTGCTCACCCCGCAGCATGCGCTGAGCCTCGGCGATCGCCTTGGTCTCGATTCTGCCGCCGCCCACCGTTCCGAATCGCAACCCCTCGGCCGTAACGATCGCCTTCGCCCCGCGGTCCTGCGGCACGGAGCCCGCCGTGTCGACCACCGTGATCGTTACGAGCGGCACCTCCGCCGCCATCAGCTCGTTGAGAGTCTCGAAAAATGTGGGCATCGCAAGCGATTCTACCGTGAGCGTGACTCGGTGGCTCGAGCCGCGATCACGACGCCGAGGCCGGCTCGCTGGTCGATTTCCCCACCGGCGCGATCCGTGTCTCTTCCACTCCTCTTGCGACCAGAAACACGGCCCCAAGCGGTGGGAGCGTCAGTGTGACGGACCACTCGCGTCCGTGCAGCGCTTCCTCCACCGCATCGACGCCACCGAGGTTTCCCTCGCCTGAGCCGCCATAGAGAAGCGCGTCGCTGTTGAGAACCTCCTCCCAGCGCCCGCCGGCCGGAACGCCGATGCGATAGCCGTAGCGCGCGACCGGCGTGAAGTTCAGGACCACGATCACGTCCGCCGCCGCCGACTTCGCGTGGCGCAGCAGGCTCACCACGCTGTTCTCCATGTCGCTGCAGTCGATCCACTCGAACCCCTCGGGCCGCGTGTCGAGCTCGTGGAGCGCCGGGTATTGGCGATAGGCCTTGTTCAAGTCCTCGATCCATCGCGACATCGATGCGTGCAGCGGGTGATCGAGCAGATGCCAGTCCAGGCTCCGGTCGTGGCTCCACTCGCGCCACTGCGCGATCTCGCCTCCCATGAACAACAGCTTCTTGCCCGGCTGCGAGTACATGTGCGCGAAGAGAAGGCGAAGACCGGCGAAACGCTGCCATTCGTCGCCGGGCATCTTGGTGATGAGCGACCCCTTCAGATGCACCACCTCATCGTGCGAGAGAGGCAACACGAAGTTCTCCGTGAACGCGTACATCATCCGGAACGTGAGATCGTTGTGGTGATACTTGCGATGGATCGGGTCGTAGGCGAAGTAGCGGAGGGTGTCGTGCATCCAGCCCATGTCCCACTTCATGCCGAAGCCGAGCCCGCCGACATAGACCGGCTTTGAGACCATAGGCCACGACGTGGATTCTTCGGCTGTGGTCTGAATCTCGGGATGCTCTTTGTAGGCTTCCTGATTGAAGCGGCGGAGGAAGTCGATGGCATCAAGATTCTCGCGCCCGCCGAATTTGTTGGGGATCCATTCTCCCTGTTTGCGGGAGTAATCGAGATACAGCATGGAGGCGACGGCGTCCACCCGCAGACCGTCCACGTGATACTTGTCGAACCAGAACATGGCGCTCGACATCAGGAAGCTGCGCACTTCGGGTCGTCCGTAGTTGAAGATGTGCGTTTTCCAGTCCGGATGGAATCCCTGGCGTGAGTCGGCATGATCGTATAAATGCGTGCCG
>DASQGS010000356.1:0-5579 GCA_035632455.1 Thermoanaerobaculia bacterium
GGAAATCGCGGTGAGATGATCAGGGCCTTCATTTGTTAGGAAACGAGTCCCAGCATGGGGACCGTTCGGACGATGGAGACTAACAGAAATCGATTGGGTAGAATGCCCTCACATGACGCAGTCCCAAGCGGAGTGGTCCGCGCGCATCGAGCGTTGGCGCGAGCAGACCCTCCTTATGCTCGTCCTGGCCGGCGCGTTCGCCATCCCGCTCGTTTTCGTCCGCGATCCGATCGACATGTTCCGACTGCCGAAGGCGCTCTTTCTTCGCGCCGAGGCGATCATGATCGTGACCGCGACAATCGCCGCCTGGATCCTCGGCGCTCCGCTACCGCGGTTGAAACCGCGCGATCCCAGGCTCTTGACGCTCCTCGGCGTATTCGGAGGGCTGATCGTTCTTACGATCACCTCGACGAATCGAGCGCTCAGCATGGAATCGCTCGCAACCGCGGCTGCGACGGCCATCGTCTTCTTCGCCACCGTGAGCGCGGCTCGCCGCCACGGCCCGATTCTGCTCGCGGTTTCGCTTGTTGCCGCGACGGCGAACGCGGTCCTCGCAGTCCTCGAGGAAACCGACATCTGGATGCCGTTCGGCGTGCAGAGCACGCTTCCGCACCATCTTCAATCCACAGCGCTGGCCGGCAATCCGAATGAGATCGGCGGCTACCTTGGCGCGGCGACGCTCGCCTGCATCGCGGCGATCTCGATGCGCCGCTCCCGCTGGTTCCTGGCCTGCGCCGCTCCGCTCGCGCTGGCGCTCGTCGCCTCGCAGACGCTGACTGCACTCATCGCCTTCCCTGTCGCCTGTATCGCCATGATCGCCGTGACTTCGTGGAAGAAGGCGATCACCGCAGCAGCCGCAGCGGTCGCTATCGGCGTCGTCGCGTTCACCCTCATCGCGCCGCTGCGTGAGCGCGCCGTCAACATCGAGCGCTGGCTGCGCGCGGGCGAATACAACACGATCTTCACCGAACGACTCACGGCATTCGTTGCAGCGTGGTCGATGTTCACCGACCATCCCGTGACGGGGGTCGGGCCGGGCGCGTTCGCCTGGCAGTACTACGACTACAAGATTCGGGCGGAGGAACGTTTTCCGTCGCTGCGAAACGCCTACAACCGCGGCGTGAACTTCGGCGAAGTGCACAACGATCACCTCCAGGTGCTCGCCGAGACGGGAATCGGCGGCTATGGCGTATGCCTGGCGCTCCTCGCGGCGCTGGCGTCGATCTCGTTCCGGCGAACGCGCGATGGGCCGGAGTCACGACTCCTCTTCGGGCAGCGCCTCGCGTTCCCGCTCGCTGTCTTCTGGTTCGTCCTGTCGCTCGCACAGTTCCCTCTCGAGACGACCATCGTTCGAAGCATGCTGTTCCATCTCTCCGCGCTCTGCGTCGGGTGGCGAAGCACATGAGGCAAATCATCGTCGTTCTGCGCGTCGCGGCGGCGATGCTGCTCGCCGGAGCGGCGGCGTACACGCTCGATCGGTTGTGCGTTGAGCCGCTTCGCTGCGCGCGCGCAGCGTCAGCGGGCGCGACCTCGCTCGATGCACTTGTCAGGAGCGATGATCTCAATCGCCGCGTGGCCTACACGATCCTCGCCAATCTGCGCCCCTGCGAGTGCCTCACGCCCTCGGACACTCGAATCCTCGCCACCCGCGGAGCCGCCTTCGCAGTCGCCGGCGATGCCCGCTCCGCGATCGCCGACTATCGAGCCGCCCTGGCGACAGAACGCCGTCCGGAGGTCTATCTCGAGCTCGGCCTCGCGCAACTCGATGCCTTCGACCGCGCCGGCGCGATCGATAGCCTCACCCGCGCCTGCGCGTTCGATCCATCGCGCCTGTCGGACATTCCATACGAGGAGATCCGGAACGAAGTGAAGAGGCGGTTCGTGGCCGTTCACGAGAAGCATTCACCACAGAGGCACTGAGGGCACAGAGAAATCCTGCCGCGAAACCTCTGTGACCTCTGCGTCTCTGTGGTGAATTTGAAGAATCTTCGCCGCACAGACGCACAGCCAGGAGTGTCTGTGCCACGTTGTGCCCCTCGAGGTGCCGCCGGCTCAGGTTGACACGTCACCGCGCGCTCACGCACTGCCGAAGTCGCCTCGGATCTCTCCGATCACGACCTCGGCGTGCTCGCGGCCGAGCATCACCGTCAGCATCGGGCGCAGGGCGTCGAGGAGCTTCGGAACGTCGGAGGACTTCGCCGCATCCGGCTGCACGCCGAGGGCCTTTTGCGAGAACGTTTTCATCGCCATGTTTGCGACGTGAGGACCGAGGTGCGGGGCGAGCCGCTGGATGACCACATTGGAAACGCTGTTGGCGACGCTGGTGCGGTCAGGCATGAGATCGGACTCCGGTCGTGCCGCGTTGGGCGGCCAGCCATTGAGTGAGTGCGGCGGCGGAGATGAAACAGCAAGCGAGGGCGAAGCCGGCCATGCGGCCCGTCCGGACCGCCTCCTGGAGGCCCAGGTTTCCGAGGACGCTGGCGGAGGCTTGATTGACGATCCATCCGAACGTCCCCGCGGTCAGGAACGCGAAGATCCAGAACATCTGGCCTCCGCGCAGCGACAGCGCGGTGAGGAGCAGCGGGGCGACCAGCAGGAACGTGATCATGTCCGCGAGCACCGAGATCAGGCTGCCGATGTGCGGAGTGCCGGCGCGGATCGAAGCGATCTCGCTCAGCAACGAGCCCTTGCACAGAGCAATGGCCAGTGCCGCGGCGAGAACGACGATGAGAACCTGTTTCGCGATCGAGCCGAAGTAGTGAAGGCCTGCGGCATGGAGCGAGCGCGCCATCAAGGCGTAGGCGCCGATCAAGGCGAGGTTCGCCACGGCCACCAGCAGCTCTTTCGCGGTTGGCCGCTCGGGAAAGAACCGCCGCGCGATCTCGCTGCATGTGAGCAAGCTGTAGGCGATCAGAAAAAGCGTCCATGCCCGCCCCACGTACTCGTTCCACCAGCGAAACTTGCCGGCTGCCGCGCCCGCGCTGATGGCGACGAGGGCGAAGAGGCCCGTTCGCGCGACGGCGTAGTACCAGAACGAGG
This sequence comes from Thermoanaerobaculia bacterium, assembly GCA_035632455.1. GTDB lineage: Bacteria > Acidobacteriota > Thermoanaerobaculia > Gp7-AA8 > Gp7-AA8 > DASQGS01. The sequence goes on from DASQGS010000356.1 coordinate 3,040, forward strand.
CCCGCGCGGTGAGGCGTCCGACGACGATCGCATCGAGAATCGCCAGCACGAGAACCCCGCTTGCAGCAAAAATGGCGATCCATCGAGATGTCATGGCGGCATGATACCCCGGAGGGCTCTCGGGCCACAGACAAGAGTGTCTGTGCCACAGGATGAAACCGGAATCAGGCGAGGCTCGCGTTCGTTGAAGCAGCGGCATGAAAATGGCTGACGCATTGATCCACGAGAGCATCCCCGAGGCGGCGAAGTCCGTGTCTCCGGCGCTGGTCGAGCTCGATGCCGATCACCCAGGCTTCCACGATCCCACGTACCGGCGGCGCAGGAACGAGATCGCGCGGGCGGCGATAGAGTATCGGGACGGCGACACAGTCCCGGTCATCGCCTACACCGCCGACGAAGAGGCCGTGTGGCGCGAAGTGTGGCGCCATCTCGAGCCGCTGCACGCGCGTTACGCCTGCCGCGCCTACAGGCAGGCCGCCGAGCGCGTGGCCCTATCGCGCCAGCGCGTCCCCCAGCTCGGCGAGATCAACTCCAGGATCGAGCCGCTCCACGGCTTCCGCATGCTGCCGGTAGCCGGCCTCGTCACGGCTGGCGCGTTCCTCTCGCAGCTCGGACACTCGGTCTTCCTCTCGACGCAGTACATGCGTCATCACAGCATGCCTTTGTACACGCCGGAGCCGGACGTTGTGCACGAGCTCATCGGGCACGCGGCGACGTTCGCGCATCAAGACTTCGTCAGGCTGAACGCCGCGCTTCGAGCCGGCAGCGAGGACGTCGAGCGCATTGGGCGCCTGTACTGGTACACGCTCGAGTTCGGCGTCGTGCGCGAAGAGGGACAACTCAGAGTCTGCGGCGCAGGGCTGCTCTCGTCATTCGGCGAGCTCGGCCGCTTCGAGACCGAGGAGGGGCTCGCCGAGTGGGACGTCGATGCCATCGCCGCGACGCCGTACGATCCGACACGCTACCAGGAACGGCTGTTCGTCGCGCCGAGCTTCGAGAGGATGACCGGCGACGTGACCGCTTGGCTGGATCGGATCTGAATTTCCGGGCTCGCGCGAAGCCGCGAAGGACGCGAAGAGGAAGAGCGATGGTCGAAACAGTTTGAACGCAGGGCGACTGCTGTCTTCGCGATGCAAGTGTACTATGCAAAAAAGCTGACTATTTGCATAGTACGCTAGCCTGAGGCTTGAGACGTTTGTTTCAACATCTGATCATCTCGGCAGCAATCCCTGTCAAGATGAATCTGGCCCACTCGTCCTTCACCCCGGGACTCGGGGCGAGTTGGTCTTGTCCCCTCCCGCAGCCTCTGTCATACTCGCCCGTCAACAAACGGTCAATTGTCTGAGGAGGAGGTTCCGAATGAGAAACGCCCGCACCGTGATGGCTTTGGTCCTACTCGCAGCCAGCGTGCTGTGCTTCCCTGCTCTCGCTGAGCAGCCCGCGCCCTCCCCGATCGTGGCAGCGGACACAACCGCGACACCGGAAGTCCTTGCCGCGCCGGATGCCACTGCAACCCTTGGCGCCACCGCCGACCAAGGCACTCCGGCTGCCGAGCCGCCGAAGCCGCCGGCCGCTCCGACGGCGATTCAAATCAAGGTCGGCGATGCCAGTTTCAGATTCGGCCTTCTTCTCCAGCCGCAGGCAGACTGGCAGGGGCTCGCCGCCGGCGGCACCAGCCAGAACATGTTCCTCCGCCGCACCCGTTTCTTCGTTGCCGGTCAGGTCGCCAAGAACGTCTTCTTCTTCTACCAGACTGAGAACTCCCGTCTCGGTCTTGCCGCCGCCAGCGGCACCAAGACCCTCGGCGCCGGCTTCCAGACCCTCGACGCGGTCGGTGAGTGGAGGCTGAACAAGATGTTCAACATCTGGGGCGGTCTCATCTACGTCCCGACCTCGCGCGAGGCGTTGAAGTCGAGCTCCTCGTGTTTTGCGCTGGACGTTTCCACGTACGCGTTCACCGCGTCCACGGCCCTCACCGGAAACGCCGGCCGCGACACCGGCATGATGGCCCGCGGCTATTTCCTGGATGATCACCTCGAGTACCGGGCAGGCGTGTTCCAGGGATTGCGCGAGAGCGGTTCGCGCAACACCTTCCGCAAAGTTGCCCGCGTGCAGTACAACTTCTTCGACACCGAGGTCTACAACCCCACGCCAGCGTATATCGCGAACTACTTCGGCACGAAGAAGATCGTCGCCCTCGGCGGCGCGTACGATGCCCAGGAGAGCTACAAGGGCTACACGGCCGACCTCTACGTCGATGTTCCGACCGCCTTCGGCTCGATCGACTCCACCACCACCTTCCAGAACCTCAAGGGCGGGAAGTTCCTCCCGACCGCTCTGCCGGACAGCAACACCATCGCCATCGACGGCGGCCTGTATCTCAAGAGCACGAAGCTCGGACCGTGGGCGCGTTACGAGCAGCGGGACTTCTCCAGCCCCAACTCCGCGAAGAACGAGCGTCGCTACTGGGGCGGCATCAACTGGTTCCCGTACGGCAACTACTTCAACGTCAAAGCCGGCGTCCAGCATGTCGTCCCGAA